>CALAVD010000266.1 GCA_937892085.1 uncultured Prevotellaceae bacterium | reverse complement strand
GCAAGACGGTGAGCCCGCACACCCTGCGTCACTCCTTCGCCACCCACCTGCTCGAGGGCGGCGCCAACCTGCGCGCCATCCAGCAGATGCTGGGCCACGAGAGCATCGAGACCACCGAGATCTACGTCCACATCGACCGCTCCACCCTGCGCCACGAAATCCTCACCCACCACCCCCGCAACCAAATGCACAATTTATAATGCGGAATGCGCAATGCAATGCACAATGCCTAATTCAATGCACAACCACCGCCGGTCGTGTTAAGTAGTGCAAGCGTCAGCTTGTTCAAAAAAACGGCTCTGTAACGTTTTGTGTGGGTAAAGTTGTATTGTTACGCTCAAAAAATAGTACTTTTGCATCATGAGAAGTGAAGATATATTTGCAATGGGTTTAGGCTTGTCATCACCATGGGAGGTGACTGAGGTTGCTCTTGTGGATTCAAGCGAGGGCAAGGAGCTGCACATAAAGATTGATTTCAAGCGAGGAGGAGAATTTGCCAATGATGCCGGAGAGATGCAGAAAGCGTATGACACCGAAGAAAAGACGTGGCGTCATCTGAATTTTTTCGAGCACAAATGTTACCTTCATTGCCGCGTTCCCCGCATACCGATGTCAGATGGCAAAATCACAATGGTACAAGTGCCCTGGGCACGTCCGAACAGTGGTTTCACACTCTTGTTTGAGGCGTTCACGATGAAACTTATCGAGAGTGAGATGCCCGTCTCGTCGGTGTCCAAACGCGTAAAGGAGACATCTCCCCGCATTTGGAGGGTGTTCCACCATTGGGTCTCGACCGCACGCGAGGGGCTGGAACTCAGCGGTGTCAGCCGTATAGGTGTTGACGAGACATCTTCACGCCGAGGACACCGATATATTACTAATTTCGTTGATTTGGACACACGGCAACTGATATTCTCAACACCGGGAAAGGACACAGACACTTTCGCAAGATTTGTCGAGGAACTGGAGAGACGTGGCGGCGACCGCGACAACATCAAGGTGGTCAGTATGGATATGTCAAGCGCATTTATCGCCGGCTACTTCGAGTATTTCCAGAAAGCCGATGTCGTATTTGACAAGTTCCACATTGCCAAGATGCTGAATCAGGCTCTTGATGACACACGCAAGGGTGAGCAACAGGAGAAAAGCCTATTGAAAAGGCATCGTTACACTCTGCTCCATAGACGCTCAAATCTCTCCGAAAAGAAGCTTATGGAATTGGAGACGCTGCTTCTGACTTACCCCCAATTAGGGGAAGCCTACAAGTTCAAAGAGGGGTTCTTCGATGCCTACCTGTGTGACACGCCGGAGGAGTCTATCGAATTCCTGGAGAAGTGGTGCGACAAGGTGATGGCTACTTCTTTGTCACACATGCATAAGTTCGTGGCAACGCTTAAGGCTCATTGGTCGGGTGTCATCACCAACTTCACACACCCCGGTGTCAACAACGGAATACTTGAGGGCATAAACACGAAAATCCAACTCGCAAAAAGAAGAGCGAGGGGATTCTTTAATATAGATAACTTTATTGATATGGCCTACTTCGTCAGCGGTAAGCTGAAATTCAGTTACCCATACGATTCGTTATAGAGCCAAAAAAACTCTAAGCTAACAACTATAAACTATGAACTATAAAAACTCTCCTCGGCGGGGACCGGCTACCGATAACGTGGCGAAGCTCACCATCCGCGAAGACGGCACCCTGCTCGCAGCAGCAGCAGCCCTCCTCCCCGACCACAAGCCCTCCAAACTCAAGTCTATGCTGCGCCACAACCAGCTCGCCATCAACGGCGTACCCTCCACACAATTCAACCACCCCGTGGCAGCCGGCGACCAGCTGTGGGTGAACTTCGACCGCTCCTTCCAGGTCTTCAGTCACCCACGCGTCAAGCTCGTCTTTGAAGACAACGACATCATCGTCGTCGATAAAGGCTACGGTGTGCTCTCTACCGCCGCAGGCCGTCAAAGCGACGACACCGTCTATAACATAGTGAAGAAATATGCCCGCGGCTTCAGCGACAAAGCTAACGTATATGTCGTGCACCGCCTCGACCGCGACACCTCCGGACTGATGCTGCTCACACGCACCAAGCAGGCGCGCGACAAGCTCATCAGCAACTGGAACAATATGGTTCTCGAGCGTAAATACATCGCCGTCGTAGAGGGCATTATGGAGCAGAAAGAGGGCACCATCAAGAGCTTCCTCGCCGAGAACCCCGACACCTTCGAGATGTACTCCACCGACGACAAAAAGCAGGGACAACTCGCCGTCACGCGCTTCCGCGTCGTCAACCAGGGCAAGCGATTTGCCATGGTGGAGATAGAGATAAAAACCGGGCGGAAGAACCAAATCAGGGTTCACATGCACGACCTGGGCAACCCCGTGAGCGGCGACCGCAAGTATGGCGGCCACCCCAGCCCCATCAACCGCATCGCCCTCCATGCCACCAGCCTCAGCATCGTCCACCCCATTACCGGCAAAGCCGTGACATTCACCTCGCCCATCCCCGACAACTTCTCCACAATGCTCCGATAGCGGCGAGAGAATCTATGATATAGCAAGCGAGCAGGCGTGCAAACACTTTTCAGCTACCACATTGTTGCCTGTCAACTCGTTAACTTAGCAACTTGTCAACTCTTTAACTCGATAAGTTAGCAACTTTTTTAACTTGCCAACTAAAAAAAATTATTTTTTATAGCAAAAAAGTTTGGTTAATTAATTTTTTTTCTTTTAATTTGCACAATCTTTCTGCTGAAGCGCTTTTCGCGCTCGCTCATTAACATCAGAATGACGTGACTAATAAATAATAATTTAACTTTAACCTAAAAAATCATTTTAAAATGAAGAAAATTTTCACTCTTTTTGCAGCTGCAATGTTAGGTCTCTGTGCTTTTGCACAAATGCCCGAGCAATGCCCTTCTGAACTTAGCCTCAAGCTGCTCAACGGCTCTCAAGACAACCTCGTTAAGGTTGAGCTTCAACTTGTGAACTCAAGCATGAACCTCAATGGCTTCAATGTTGAAATTGAAAAAGACAATGAGACTGTTCTTTTCAGAAAATCTGGCGGTGAGTATTTCAGCGCAGTAGGTTATGGTGACGTAATTCTCCAAAGATGGGAGACTACCATTGGTGAGGACGAAGACACTGGCGATGAGATTGAGATTCCCGTTACCGACGACATGCGCGAAGCCAAATTGTATCAGATGTGCGACGTCAAGAACAACGTGAAAGACAATGGCAACTTGGTTATGATTGAGCTTCTCTCAACTAACGACTGCCGTTTCTTCCCCGTTCTTGACCAGCCCACCGCTATCGGCGTGTTCTACATGAACTTCCGCAACGCTGCTAAGGATGCTGAGCCAGAGTGCAAACTTTACGCTCCAACAGAGCCCTCTCGCTACTCAATGTCTTACACCGGTGGTGTTGAGGGTACCCGCGCTTGGACTCCCGAGACTCCAATCGAGTACACTCTCGTAAAGAATGCCGACGGTACAGTTTCTGAGAAGGTTGAAACTGCCATCAGCTCTATCAGCACCGACAAGGCTGTTGACAACCGCATCTTCGACCTCCAGGGCCGCGAGCTCCAGAACGTTCCCGAGCACGGAATCTACATCCAGAACGGCAAGAAGTATGTTAAGTAATCACTCTTAACTGCTACAACGCAAAAAGAAACCACCCGCACCCCGCGGGTGGTTTTTTATTGCGCATTGATTCAGCGTGCGGGGCTGGGAAATCTCGCAAAGTGCGGGGCTGGGAAATCTCGCAAAGTTGCACCTATCGGTGTCGCAAAGCCGCGCAAGCGCGGTATAAATAAATTTCCTGCGAAGCAGGCTTTTTGACGAGCTCCGCTCGAAACTTTGTGAGATTACTATGTTGCGAGGACATTGCAGCGTGCAGGGGGTCGCTTCACTTAAAAATGCGGTCAGTCGTAAAATCGTGGGGAAAAGACAAGTCTAAGACTTGGCACGCTTGCTTTCATCTTCAAGATTTGCTTGCCTCCACCTTGTTGCGGCCATTCTGCATTGTGCATTATGGTGCATTACGCATTGTGCATTATGGTGCATTATGGTGCATTACGCATTGTGCATTGTGCATTATGCATTATGCATTGTGCATTACGCATTGTGCATTATGCATTGTGCATTATTAAAGGGGTCTCTTCGCACGTGTGATAAGCGCCCTCGCCATGCAGGACGGTGATGTATTCCTTATAGCTGATGAAGTGCCCACCCATACTCTCGAGATGAGGAGTGTGAATTTGGCAGTCAATTAGCGAGCCGCCATGCTCCTGCATGCGTCGCGCTAAGGCGATGAGAGCTAATTTGCTCGTGTTAGGCTCACGCGAGAACATGCTCTCGCCCACAAAGCCCGTGCCACTCGTCACGCCATAGAGACCGCCCACCAACTCGCCGCCACGCCACACCTCCACGCTGCGCGCTCGCCCAAGCTCATGCAGACGGGTGTAGGCCTCGATGATGTCGTCACCGAGCCAAGCGCCAATCTCCTCGACACGCCCATCTACTGTGCTGCACGCCCTAATCACCTGGTCGAAGGCGGTGTTGAACGTGACACGATACTCGTGTTTGTTCATCATGGTGCGCATCGAGTGACTCACGTGCACCTCACCGGGGAAAATCACGAAACGCTCACGCGGGCAGAACCACTGTATCTCCTTAAACTTAAAGGCATACCATGGGAAGAAGCCGTAATCGTAGGCGAGCAACAGCCGTTCCACACTAAGGTCGCCCCCCACGGCTACCATGCCTTGAGGGTCGTCGAGAATGGGCAACTCGGGATGCGGAAAAGCTAATATTTCATCATCAAGTTCGAAAAGCACAGCGACTTATAGTTAAGGTGGGTTCTATAAATTAATAAAATGTTGAGATGGGTTCTTGGCTGTTTTTGTTTCTTTTCGGCATCTGCTTCGTTAAATCCTTGCAACATAGCCCGCTATGCCGCTGCTGCTTTAACTTCGCATCTGCTCGAAAATAAATCAAAAACACCTCAAGTTAATTTATAGAACCCACCTTAATAGTTTAGAGTTTTTTGAACAAGCCGACGCTTGCACTACTTAACACGGCTGGCGGTGGTTGTGCATTGAATTAAGTATTGTGTATTGTGAATTCTGAATTCTGCATTGAATTAAGCATTGTGAGCTATTTCAGCGCAATCTTGCCAGCGGTGAGGGTGATGCGGGCGGTGCCGCCGCGCTTGAGCTTGCCGAAGAGCAGCTCACGCATGAGCTTGGTCTTTAGCTCACGGTGCAGCACACGGTCGAGCTCGCGGGCGCCATACTCGGCAGTGAAGCCCTCCTTAAGCAGCACAGCACGCGCCTGGTGGTCAACCTCGAGGGTCACCTTCTTGGGCGTGAGCATCGCTTGCAGCTCACGCAGCCGCTTGTCGAGAATCATGCTCGCCATCGTCTCGTCCATATCGTTGAAGACAACGATGCTTGACAGGCGGTTGATGAACTCGGGCTTGAAGGTCTTCTTCACCTGCTTGAGCATATCGCCGCCGCGACTGCCACGACTGTCGAAGCCCACGCTCTGCCCCGCATGTTGCGCCCCGGCATTGCTCGTCATGATGAGCACCACATTGCGGAAGTCGGCATGGCGCCCCTTATTGTCGGTGAGGCGCGCATAGTCCATCACTTGCAGCAATATGTTGTAGATGTCCTCGTGAGCTTTCTCTATCTCGTCGAGCAGTAGCACGCAGTTTGGTGTCTTGCGAATGGCGTCGGTAAGCAGGCCGCCATCCTCATAGCCCACATAGCCGGCAGGCGAACCAATGAGCTTCGCGACGGTGTGCTTCTCGGTATATTCGCTCATGTCGAAGCGCACCAACTCCACACCTAACTCACGTGCCAAGACGCGCGCCACCTCGGTCTTGCCCACACCTGTGGGCCCCACAAAGAGCAGCGACGCTAATGGCTTGCCGTCGTCGATAAGCCCCGCCTTGGAGAGCTGCACCGCCTCCACCACCTCGCGCACCGCCTGGTCTTGCCCGTAGATAACGCTCTTGATGCGCTTCTCGAGGGTCTTGAGCTGTGCATTGTTGTCTTCTTTCATGGCAGTGGCGTTGATTTTCATCACTCGCATCAGCACGTCGTCGATAAGAGCCTTATCCACCACCTGCCGCTTCTTGGCGGTGGGATGGATGTGACGATAGGCGCCAGCCTCGTCGATGAGGTCGATAGCCTTGTCGGGCAAGAAGCGCCCCATGATGTGTTTGGCACTCGCGCGCACCGCATAGTCGATTGCCGCCGGAGCGTAGGTCACGTGGTGATAGCTCTCATAGCCCTTCTTCAAGCCGTTGACAATCTCGATGGTCTCATCCACCGACGGCTCCAAGATGTCGATTTGCTGAAAACGGCGCACGATGCCCTTGCTGCGTGAGAGCTGGCGGTTATACTCCTCGTAGGTGGTAGCCCCGATGAAGCGCAGCTTGCCGCCCTCCAGATAGGGCTTGAGCATATTGGAGGCATCCATCGCGCTGTCGCCGGTGGCACCAGCACCCACTATGCTGTGGATCTCATCGATATATACTATCACATTGCCGAGGCTCGCCAGGTAGTCCATCGTCTTTTTCACGCGCTTCTCGAAGTCGCCACGATATTGCGTGCCGGCAAGCATCGCCGCCATGTCGATCTGGTAGATCTTGAAGCCCTTGAGAGTGTCGGGCACTTTGCCGTCCTCGATGCGCTGCGCCAAGCCGTAGATGAGCGCCGTCTTGCCCACGCCTGGCTCGCCCACGTGCAGCGGGTTGTTCTTGTCCTTGCGGCACAGCACATGGATGGTGCGCTCTAACTCCGCCTCACGGCCAATGAGCGGGTTGTGGTCCTTGAGGTGGTCGTTGATGCAGGTGACGTAGTCGCTGATGCTCGACCGCCTTGACGAGTCGCCCATCATGTAGTCGTCATCGTCGTCCCACATGTCCATGTCAGTGTCCTCATCAAAGGGCAAATCATCGCTGCCGGAAGGAACAGGGAAGTCGCTATCACTGCGACTCTCAGCCACCGAGAGCTGGCTCTTGGCGGAAATGTCGCTGCCCTTGATGGCGAAACGGGCAGTGAAGTCCTCGATATTCCAGATAAGGGTGCTCAAGAAATCGCTATCCTTTGCGATAAAACCGTTCAACACATTGGCTGCCAACGAATCGCTAAGATACATCGTGGCTTTTATCACATGAGTGATTTCCAGCTCCTGAGCCGCTGCCGAGTGCATAATATCCACGGCACCCATCATCAACTGCTGCAGCTGATGCGATGGCTCTATGTGATAGTCCATACCCTCGGGAACGAAGTCGAGGTCCTTGGTGTAGTCGCGCAATGGCCTGAGCAGGTCATGGTGGTCAATATCCATATCACGGAGCGCATTGATTGTGGGCTCCTGCAACACTATCGCGGCAAGCAGATGCTCAGGCGTGAAAAACGGGTGACGCATAGCCACGGCATTGTCTATCGCCAGCCGCATCGCCACCTGCATGTGAAAACTATTTCTTATCTCTTTTGACATAAAATCTCATTAAATCTAAAAATCTATCCGTTCACGATTAATCACAAACGATTAACTCTCAGGCTCAACAGTAATGCGAAGAGGGAACCCCTCGGCCTTTGCCATGTCGGTAGCCCTCTTTGCCATCGACAGCGCCATGTCGTAGCTGTAAATTCCTGCCACGCCCTTGCCCTGCTCATGCACGGCAAGCATGATAGCCGTCGCCTCGCTCTCCGACTTATAGAACACCTCCATGAGCACCTTGACCACAAACTCCATCGTCGTGAAGTCGTCGTTGTGGAATATCACCTTGTAATGCTTGGGAAAGTTGGTGAACACCCTCTCCCGCTCCTTTACAGAGCCCTGCTGTTTTGCCATCTCAGTTATTGCTTAAATGTTTCCGATATTGCAAAGTTAACAATTATCATGCAATTTCTATGCCAAAAAGCCAACTAATATCAAATTATTTCTTAACTTTGCACCGCAATTGTCGGACAGACAACCGCAGCAACAGTTGACGATGCTCTGATAGTTCAACGGATAGAACGTGGGTTTCCTAAACCTAAAATCTGGGTTCGATTCCCAGTCGGAGTACGACAGACACTTAAAGTGCCGCAAGAAATCTTGCAGCACTTTTTTATTGCACCAGAGCTTAAGGGCATCGAGCCCCGCTACCGTCTGATTTTATTCGATAATGGTGTTCTCGTTGGTGAAGTGTAGCTCGGTGGAGTCGTCGAGGAGGATGGTGATGTCGCCATTTTTCTTCTCACGGCCCATGAATATCACCTGGCGGCCTGGATAGTTCTTGCCTAAGTACATCTGAATCATGCCATTGACCATTTTCATGGGCACGAAACTGGTGCGGCAGTCCACTACCATCCAGTGTCCGTCTTTGTCGAAGTCGAGGACAGCGTCGTTGTCGAGATAAACTCGAGTGCGGTTCTTCATGTCCTTCGACTTGCTCTTCTCGGCTTTCACCACGCTGTTCTCGGGAAAATAGGATTTCACCATGCGCTGCGCCAAGTCGGGAACTTTCTTAAAAGGTATCTCAACGTTGTCTTGTGCGGTGGCTAAGCCCGCCACCATTATCACTGCTAACAGAGCTAAAAAAATCTTTTTCATAACATTCATTTTTTAATTATTACTGAGTAAAGTTGAAACAGTCGGTATTCAAAAAATCAAACGATTATAAATCAACTGAATATCAAAAAACAAATTCGTTTTAATTAGTTTAGGTGGGTTCTATAAATTAACTTGAGGTGTTTTTGATTTATTTTCGAGCAGA
>CALAVD010000265.1 GCA_937892085.1 uncultured Prevotellaceae bacterium | reverse complement strand
TACCACTTGTCGAGGTTGGGCACCGTGGGGCTGTCGATGTCGAGATTAGTAGGCGACGTGGAAATGTCATACCACTCAAAATCGGCATCACTCAAGTCAAACGAGTTCTCGTTGGCAACACGATGGTCGATGCCGGTGTCACAAATCAGCAGTTCCTCGCCAGGCTGCACGGGGTAGTCGGTGCCACTGCCGGGAATGGTGTAAATGGCATGAACGGTAAATGAGTTCGCCATCACGTTGGGGCGGTAGTTATATTTCTGTGTGGTCGTGAACTTCGACTCCAAGAAAGTGAGCCCGTCGGCATAGAGCACATGGTCGGTGTTATTGTAGATTTTAATGTAATCGTCGCCATAATACTGGTTGCCTGTGGGTCGCAGCGTGCCAGTGAAAAACACCTCGCTTATTATAAAATCGTCGGTGGGAATGTAGATATAAGTGGCAAGCGTAACGGTGCTGTTAGTGTCGCTAATCTCCACACCTTGCGCAAACGCCTGAACATTCTTAGTAGTCACGTTGCCATTGCCATCGGCGATGCTAATAACGGCGCTATAGGTCACATCATAGAGTCCTGGCTTGAGGTTGATGTCGTTGCGAGAAGTATAGGTTGCCACACGACCAGTGGTCACATTCTTAATCTCAAAAAGCTCGTCGCTAATCTCCCCCGTTGCCGCACCATCGAGGTCGGTGGGCATGACTATGTTGAGATGCACTGGCAACGAGTCGCCTGAAGTAATGTCGCTGAGCTTGTCGTCGCAGGAAAAAAGCGTAACCAGCAAACTAAAAAATGTCGTATAAATTATTTTCTTAATCATATCTATAATGAAAAGTTTAGCTCCATGCCAAAGTAGGGGTCGCTGGTGCGCCGCACCATCAAGCCGTTGCTCTTGTAATCGGGCAAGTAGTCAATCAGGCGGTTGGCAAAGACGGCAATCTGCAAGTGCTTGCCCACTTTTTTTGTGGCTTTGAGGTTGACATACAAGGCAATAGGGGTAGTTAAACGATTATATAGGTTGTCATTATAATACTTGGTGAGGAATTGTAGCATCGGGTCGCTCTGGTTAGCCTCGGTGTAGGGATGCAGCTGCCCGTCGGCAACGTCGAGGTAACTCTCGGGCACACCATTCTGCCACAGCTTGCGCGTACTCACCCACCACATGCACTGCACAGTGGTGGTGAAAACGAGGTCCCAACGCGAGATTTGGGTGTCGAACATGAAATTGGTATTGAATTGATTGTTCACGCGCCCCTCGTTATAGTTGTAGTAGCCTATGTAACTGTTCCTCACTGGATTGCCATCTACCACATCGCTCACGGGGTCATAAAGCATCATCGAGTTGGTGTAGGTGGAACGGAACCATGCGCCAGTGATAGTGAGTGCCGTGGCGAGCTTATTCCAGCGGGCTGTGTTGACTGTGAATTCAATGCCTTCCTTGTCGAGGCGACTGCCGTTGCTCACCATCGAGTAGCCGTCAAGCACCTGCACATCAGTATAGGGGATGGTGTCGAGCGATGGCGGGGCGGTCACATACTCGGCTTGGATGCCGTTAGCGTCATACTTGCGGTAGCTATAGGGCTGATAATAGCTCATGTTGCGGAAACCGCTGCTCATCTTCTCCTTGAAATAAGTGATTGAGAAGCGATTTTTACCTATCTCCCCACTCAAGCGCACTTCCCACTTGTGGTTGACTGCTGGACGCAGGTGATAATTGGTGACATCGTCAATATAGGTGCGCAGGCTCACGCGACTATGTTCCAGCGGGTTGAGCACGTCATAATAGTTGAGCTGGATAAAGTCGTTGTAGTGGACCTGTGGAAACAGGTGACTCACGGTGGGCATCTTGGTGGTGATGCCATAACCGCCGGCGAGCGAGAGCTTGAGGCGGCGACTGCCAATCTTGATTGCGGGAAACTCCCACTTGGCATTGATGCGAGGGTCGAAATAGACTCTGCCGCTCAACTTGTAACGGTTGTCAAGACCCACGAGCTGGATGCTGCGAACTCCTGCCTGCAACTCTGCCTTGTGATTGCCAACAGGAACTTGCAAATCGTCCTCCACGTAAAACGAGAGCACTTTAAGGGCAGGAATGTCTTTATAGGCTCGCGGGCGAGTAACCCACGAGGCGCTGAGCGGCTGCGACAGGTCATAGACCTGCCCATCGCCCAAGTTCTTCGACAGGGTCCACTCACCACCCACCTTGTAGGCATTAGTCATAGCGCGGTAGTCGAGATTACCCTCACCTTTTACTTTCACAAAGAGGTTCAAAGGCTTACCATCGCTGATGTAATGGGCTATATAGTCGTTGAGCAAGTACTGGCCGTCGTGAACGCCTTCTTCCATCGATGTGGGAGCTACCGATGCGCGCTGGGGAGCCACCTGCTTCGTGCGCTCCAAGCGGTCCACCTGATAACTGGCTGAAGTGTTTATATTCACTCGTTTGAGCCATGTGTGGCGATTGAAGTTGAATGTGAGGTCGCTGGTGAAGTTCATGCGGTTATAGCTGCTCTTGTATTCGTTAATCTTGAGCGCACTCAAGTCGGGGTCGGTCTTAGAATTGTCGAAGGAACCAGTGTAATCCACACCGGTAATCCATGAGGTCTCTACCGCAGGGCGAATGAAACGAAAATTAAAACGGGTGGAGAGGGTCACACGCTTGTAGTTCTCAAGAGTGTTGCGTGGGTCAACTTTTGAGTCCAAGTAGCTTCCGTCCACGTTCATGATGTGGTCGCTCTTACCCAGATGAAAACCCTTGCCCACGCTCACGAGTTTGCTGTATTCATCGGCCTTGAAGCGGGCTGTTAGCGGTGTTGCGCGGCGCACTCGCTTGATGTTCACCATGCCGCTGGTGAGATTGCCATACTCCACGCTGGGGATGCCACGCACAATCTCCACGCTCTCGATATTGTCGGTAGAGATGGTGCGCATGTCCACGCCACGATTGGTCATGTCGCGCTTGCCTTCGGGCGTGGAGCTATCGCCGCCAGTGCCAGGCACATTCTGCATGTTGGCATCACCATTGATAGGCGCGCCGTCAACCACAAAAAGAGTGCCAAGTGAACTGATGGCATAGTTCTCGTTGTTGCTCTGTGCGCCACTGGCAGTGAGGTTGCCGGTCTCGCGCAGCTGAATGCTGTTCACGCTGCCCATGTCGGGAGTGTGGGAGATATTGCCGGGCAGCAACTCCAACAGGTCGGTAAAACTGGTAGGCTGCAGGTGGGCCATAGCGTCGCGGTCGATGCGCGAGGTGCTTGTGACGCCCGTCTGCTCTTTGGCGGTGACCACCACCTCGTCGAGCAACCGGGAATCTTCCTCAAGGTCAAAATTGAGAGTGCGGTTCTGATTTATCGTGATTTTTTGAACCACACTCTTGTAACCAATAAACGACACCTTCACGGTGTAGCTGCCAGCATCCGCACTCACGCGGTAATGTCCACTGGCATCGGTGACCACAGTGAGCTGCGAAGGCGAGAGTTCCACAGTGGCAAACTCAATCGCCTCGCCTGTTGCGGCATCTCTCACTGTGCCCTGCAGCGTGTAGCACCACACTTGCAGCACACCCATAAGTGCCAATATATAAGTAACAAAAAATCTACGCATTACAATATTATAAATGGTGATGCAAAATTACTGCCACCACGCTGCACCCACAATACCCAAAAAAAGCTACTTTAAACAGTCAAATACGCCAAATATGGCTATTGCCCGTCGCCATGAGTAGCTGTAACTTTGCAGGCGACAAAATAAACCAATATGAAGAATTCATTTTTATCTTTAATAATTGCGCTTGCAACGATGACTGCAACGGCGCAAAGCGAGAATATCACCACCAGCTGGGCACATCTTTTTGAGGCGTGTCCGCCCACTATGGGTAGCGACATGGCACTCACTGGCGATGCCATCTATTATGTGATGCTTTCGGGCACTTCGCAAGGCGCTGGCGAGAGCGGTTTCCCAAAAGAGTACAGCGACCCCACGCTCTCGGTTTACTTTGGTGGCGAGAAAATTTGCACCGGCGCACCCTACGAGGGAGCAAGCTACAACAATAATCTCAATGTGATAAAGACCGACCGAGAAGGCAACTTCAAGTGGGTGGTGTACTCCACCAGCGGCGAGTTCAGCGATGGCCAGGTGGCAACCTGCGCCGATGGCAGCATCTATGTCGCCACCAAGGTGCGTCACACCGACAATATGCGCACCAGCGACATCCTCATCACCGATGCCGCAGGCATCACCACCACATTTGCATGGCGACTCGAGAGTGAGGAGGACAACCGATATTATCGTGGCCTGTTGATAAAAATCGATGCCAACGGTGTTCTGCAATGGCTGCGACCTATCGATGTGAGCACCGCTGCACAACCCAGTGCCACTGGCAACTATGTTAATGGCACTTTCAGTGCCATCTCTCTTGAAGACATCCTCACCGACGCCAGCGGCAACTGCTATGTGGCAGGCCAATATTCCAACCCCATGAGCCTCTACCGCTCTGATGGGTCGGCAATGACGCTCACCCCTCACAACACCACAGGATGGAATGGTGACATCCAAGAAACGCGTGGCGACCTATTTGTAGCTAAGTTTGACGATAACGGCTACATCATCGACGCTTTCACCACACAGGGGCACTGCGCTGCCGAGTCGATGACTCGCATGGCATGGAACGGCAACAACATCGTGCTCTCAAGTTTCGTGAAAGGCATCACAGCCAGCGACTATATCGCTGTGGGAAGCGACACCTACAGCACCCCTGACGGCAACCACAACATATTGCTGGCATGCATCAACAAGCAGCTGCAGCCACAATGGTCGCGATTCTACAAGGGCAGTCTCACCAACAAGAATAAGACAAGCTTTATGCAGTGGAACGACCTGCAAGTGCAAGGCAACAGCATCGTCATCAACGGAATGGGGAATTTCACCATCGACAATGGAGCAGGTGGCACCCTCGCTACGCAAAACGCTTATAGGGAGGGCTTCGTGATAAAGCTTGATGCCGCCAATGGCGCTTGGCAAGCTGGCACCACCAGCATGACAGCTTTCCCCACCATCAACCCTCACGGCACTGAGGTGCCAAACAGCGCCATCAACGGGTGGATAGGCTGCTTCGAAGCACAAAACGACAGTCTTTATGTCTTTGGCTACAATCAAGGGCAGCAGACGGTGTATCTGGCATCGCTCAGCAGCGACGACCTGCAACCAGGAAGCGTCTGTCACCTCATAAAAGGTGGTTCACAGCCCACCGCCATCACCTGTATCGCTACCGGCAACCGCCTCTACACAATGAGTCGCGGCAAGGTGCTTGAGGACTATGATGACGATGGCAACGTGAGCGGTTTCTATCAAGACTTTGAGTACATCAACAGCGACATCCACACCTCCCCTATCCCCAAGAATGACCAGGGATATTTCTCCTCGTTTGCTATGCCTTTAGCCGCCTTTGAACTGCCGTTTGAGGTGCAGGAGTTCGCTGCTATCATTACGGGTGATGTTAATAACGATGGTTCTGTGACCAGTTCGGATGTCACCGCCATCTACGACTACCTTCTCAACAACGACACCTCTTCGCTTATCAATGGCGACGTCAATAACGATGGCTCCATCACCAGTGCCGATGTCACCGCCATCTACGACATCCTTTTAGGAAATAACTAAACATATAATTATAAACGATTTAAAAACATTATTTTTATGAAGAAATTTACCCTTTTAGCAGCTGCTGTGCTGGCATCGGCATCGATGCTGGCAAGCGCTCAATCTCTTGCCGACACTCAAACACTGTGGGCAAAAATCGTTATGAACACGGCTAATCAGCAGGCCTACACCACTCAGGGCAACCAGATGGTGCTCGCTCAAGACGGAGGACTCTATGTCGTGGGGCAAGTGGGAACAAGTGCTGCCGACCAGGAAATAGTTTTCACCGATGGCACTAACGCTACAACAGTGGCTGGTGGAGTGGCCTATGGCGGCAACAGCGCCAATCAGGCGATGCTCATCATGAAACTTGATGCCAATGGCAATGTGCTGTGGAAAATCAATCAAACTAACGGCGAAGCCTCTAACAACGAACTTCGCATTGCTGCCACCCCCGACGGCGGTGCGGTGGTTCTTGCCAACCTGCGTCACACCGAGGGTCACCTCACCGACCGACTGGCCATTACCGACGGCAAGGGTGTGAACCATGAGATTGCATGGGACATCAACGGAGAGCGCAACTTCCGCGGATTTGTCTTCAAGATTGATGCCGAGGGCGGCATTGAGTGGACTCAAGAATTAGTAATGAACACTACTGCCGACGAAGCCACCTACCCCATGTGGAGTCAGAGCAGCCGAAACATAGGTCAGGGCATCAAGACCTATGCCCTGGAGGTTGACAACGATGGCAACATCTATGTGGGTGGTATCATGTGCGCTGCAATGACCATTGGCGATGTGACAATCGAGCCTCACAACGTTGCAAACTGGAACGGTAATGCACAGACAACGATGGGTAACATGTACATCGTTAAGTTTGACAAGAATGGTAACTACGTTAAGCACCTGGTGAGCGAGGGCGAGGCAACTCAAGAGAACGTGCAGTGCCTGAAGGTGCTGGGCAACAAGCTCTATATGTTTGGCTGGTTTGCCGGACTGGCAGGCACCGAGTTCTCGGTAGGGGGCACATCGGTAACTCCCGCAACAGCCTATGGCAGTGTGGCTATGGCGCAACTCGACACCGACCTCAATATTGACTGGTTCAAGTTCTATGAATCTACAGTAAGCGGCTCGGCATGGCAAATGCCCACCTTGAATATTGCAGGCGACCGCCTCTACATCATGGGAACCGCAAAATATGGCATCGACATCAACGGCACTACCTATACCAACACACCCGCCAACAAGGCTCGTCAGTCGTGGCTCATCCAGTTCGACCGCAACAGTGGCAATGCCACTGCTGCCACAGTGCTTGCCACAGGTGCTATGCAGATGCAGCATGGCTTCTTCGGTGGCTATGAGGGCACCGACGGCAATTTCTATGCTATTGAGCGCGGTCTTACTCCATCGGCAAGTTTTGGCTCAGAGATGATTCTCTACAAATTCAACCAGGAGACACTGGTGAGCGACGACAACGTGCAGCTTGCTTCAGGCTCTTGCGACGGTCAGTCGCTCGTCACCGATGGCACTAAGGTGTATGTCATGAATCGTTTTGCCAACAAGAACGAGACTTTCACATTCTATAATAGCGACTACAGCTTCACAAGCGCCGCCTTCGTTTGGGGCCAGAGCGCCTACCAAGTGCCTGTAGGTGCTGTGCAAAGCATCACCATCGAGCCTGGCAGTGAGATCTACCTTGAGAAGGGCAAGAGCATGGAGCTTATTGCCACTTTGCTTCCAGAGGGAGCAGCCAATGCCGACATCATCTGGTCGTCGAGCGACGCGAGTGTGATAACCGTTGACCAGAACGGCAAAATCACTGCGGTTGACGGTGCTAAAGCTAACGAAGCACAAGCCATCATCACTGCCACTTCGGCAAGCAACCCAAGCGTGAAAGCAAGCGTAACGGTCAACGTCAAAAATGTGACAGCAATCACTGCCATCGGCGGTGAGAAGACCGTCAACAGCGTGCGTTACTACAACGTAGCTGGCATGGAGAGCGATGCTCCTTTCAAGGGAATGAACATCATCGTGAAGACCTACAGCGACGGTTCACGCTCTACCGAGAAAATGGTAAGATAATCTACTGCTTGTCAGCCAAATGATTAGTTCCCTCTCTAATTTTTTTAAAGAGGGAACTTTTTTATCCCAGCAACTTTAAGATTTGGGCTTCGGTGGCATGCGGCAGGATGCGCCGCAGTTGATCCAGAATGAGGTCGCGCGACTGCTCGGGAGCGTGCTCACACTGGCATGCCTCACGTCCCAAGAGGCGCTCGGGAGTGGTGAGCAGCGACCAGCCCCAGCCGTAATCACGTCCATGGCGGTCTTTGGGATAGACAAAGTCCTCGGTAACGATGCGGCACTGCATCTGCAAGCGGGTAACGAACGAGTCGAAACGGCTGCGCATCTTCCCGCCAGTAAAGCCACACAAGGCGCGCAACTCACGGGTGATGAGGCTGCCATGCTCCTGCAGTGTGAGCATGATGGTCTCTTCTATCGAGCCGGGAGCAGGTGCCGGCTTTGTGCTGCGGCGCCAGTTGCACCAGTCGGGCCACCACCGCATGCTCACAAACCCCGCCTTGCCGTTGAAGAACTTGCCATAGACGCTGTTGCCCTCGGTAATGATGGGACCTTTCCACTTCCATAGCGGCCAGTCCCAGCCATCGGCGGTCACCACATAACGGCAGTCGTCATCCACCATCTCCTCGGCGCTGAAGCCCACCACTCCCCCATCGAGCAACGGCAGGAAACCCAGTTCCTCAATCACTGCCATCAACTCATGGCAAGTGCTTATGTTTTGTCTCATATTGCTGCGCCTCATTCTTCAAGCAAGTGGTGCTCAAGCTCAGTATATAGCCTGTGCAGCGGCAGTCCCATCACATTGTAGAAGCTGCCGTTGATGTGTCGCACTCCCATGCAGCCTATCCACTCCTGTATGCCGTAGGCACCGGCCTTGTCGAGCGGGCTGTATTTGTCAACGTAGTAATTGATGTCCTCGTCGTTAAGCAGGCCAAACTCCACCTCGGTCACCGCGCTGAATGAAGACATATTGATGTAAATCTTTTCTTTCGACACAACGGAAACACCGGTCACCACTTTGTGACTCTTGCCCGAGAAGATCGGAAGAGCGTCGTGTAGGGAAAGAGTGT
>CALAVD010000264.1 GCA_937892085.1 uncultured Prevotellaceae bacterium | reverse complement strand
TCTCACCTCTCACCTCTCCCCTCTCCCCTCTCACCTCTCCCCTCTCACCTCTCCCCTCTCAATTTGGTTAATTTTAATTAAGGTAAAAGGTTATTATCAAGGTAATGGAGCTATTTTGAAAAAATATCCTTATCTTTGCAGGTTTTAAAAAACATTAGTGAGAAATCAATAATTTATCCATCACAAAGATGAAGAAGTATAATATAATCAACAACGTAATGGGCTGGTTGATATTCCTGGTGGCTGCCGTCACCTACATGTTGACCATAGAGCCCACAGCAAGCTTCTGGGACTGCCCGGAGTTTATCGCCCAGGGTTACAAACTCGAAATAGGCCACCCACCCGGCAACCCCATGTTTATCCTTGCGGCACGCTTTGCGGCCAACTTTGCCGGTGGCGACGTGGCGGCAGTGGCCAAGTGCGTCAACGCCCTCTCGGCATTGCTCAGCGCAGCTACCATCCTGCTGCTGTTCTGGACTATCACACACCTTGTTAAGAGGTTGGTGGTGAAGGACAACGACGAAGAGATGTCGCTGGCTCAGTACCTCGTGGTAATGGGCAGCGGCGTGTGTGGCGCTCTCGCCTACGCTTGGAGCGACACCTTCTGGTTCTCGGCAGTAGAGGCCGAGGTGTATGCCTTCTCCTCGTTCTGCACAGCCCTCGTGTTCTGGCTCATCCTCAAGTGGGAGAACCGTGCCGACCACCCCAGCAGCGACCGTTATCTGATTTTAATAGCCTTTATCTTTGGCATCTCGCTGGGAGTGCACCTGCTTAACCTGCTGGCAATCCCTGCCATCGCCCTGATATTCTACTACCGCAAGACCAAGAAGAGCACCGTCAAGGGCTCGCTCCTCACGCTGCTGGTATCGTTTGCCATTATCGTGCTTATCCTCTACGGTCTGGAACCAGGATTTGTGAAGATGTCAGGATTTTTCGAGAAAATGTTTGTCAACGACTTCCACACCGGCTACAACAGCGGTGTTATCTTCTATGCCCTGCTGCTGATGGCAAGCTTTGCCTGGTCTCTCTTTGAGCTGCACCGCGACAAGAGCGAAACCCTCAAGCGCATAAGCATCATCTTGAGCGTTCTCCTCTCGGGAATGTTCATGATAGGCAGTGGAGGGACTGGAGTGATTATGGCTGTTGTGCTCATTATCGCTTTGGCAATCTACTTCTTCGGAGTCAGCAAGCGCATCTCGCCACGCATCTACAGCAACATTATCTTGAGCATGATGATGATTTTCATCGGTTTCTCAAGCTATGCGCTGGTGCTCATCCGCAGCAACGCCAATCTGCCGCTCGACGAGAACTCGCCCAACAGCCCCTTTGCTCTCACCGGATACCTCAGCCGCGACCAGTATGGCAAGTCGCCTCTCATTTACGGCAACACCATTTTCTCGCCTGTGTTAGAGTACAAAGATGGTCCTGACAAATATGTGCGGGTGGCAAAAACCGACAAGAACCAGCCCGACGAATATATTGACTTGGGACCCGAAAGAGACTACAAATATGCTCCTGAGACCGAGATGCTCTTCCCACGCATCCATAGTTATTTGCATGCCAACGACTATGCCAGCATTTTGGGATACAGCAACCCAGAGCAGATAGGAGACTATGTATCCATCAATTATCAAGGTCAAGAGTACCCAGGCAAGAGACCCACTATGGGCGAGAACCTGCAGTTCTTCTTCGGATACCAGCTGCATCACATGTACTGGCGCTACTTCATGTGGAACTTCGCCGGACGCCAGAACGACATAGCCAGCATGGGCCCGGGCGATGTGGCGCGCGGCAACTGGCTCAGCGGTATTCCTTTCCTCGACAATTACCGCCTCAACAACCTTGAATATGTCCCCGACGAGTTTGGCAAGGACAACAAAGGCCACAACCTGTTCTACATGCTGCCACTGCTGCTTGGTCTTATTGGCCTGCTGTGGCAAGCCTTCTCAGGGAAGAAGGGCATCGAGCAGTTCTGGGTGGTATTCTTCCTGTTCTTCATGACGGGCATCGCCATTGTGATGTACCTTAACCAGACGCCAAGCCAGCCTCGCGAACGAGACTACGCCTATGCCGGCTCGTTCTATGCCTACGCCATCTGGATCGGTATGGGCGTAGCAGGACTGTGGAGACTAGCAATGTCGCTGATAGGTAAAAAGAAAAATGCCTCAAAGGTAGGAACTGCCACTAACGAGGAGCCTGAGCACAGCTCTGGCAACAATTCGCTAGGAACTGTTTTTGCCGCTGTCGCAGCCCTCATAGGTATAGCCGTGCCATTGCAGATGGTAAGTCAGACGTGGGACGACCATGACCGCTCGGGACGATACTGCGCACGCGACTTTGGAGAGAACTATCTGCAAAGTCTCGACAAGGACGCTATCGTCTTCTGCAACGGCGACAACGACACCTTCCCGCTGTGGTATCTGCAAGAGGTGGAGGGCGTGCGCACCGACGTGCGTGCCGTGAACCTGAGCTACCTCGCTACCGACTGGTACATAGCCCAGATGCAACGTGCATCTTACGATAGCAAGCCGTTGCCTATGTTTGCTGGCCCCACTACCTATGCCTACGACAAGCGTCAGGGTGGTGCCTTTAAAGAAGGCATCACCAGCGACTCGACAGTTCTTGTTGACGAGCTGCTTAAGAACTTCTATAGCGACAATGCTCCTAAAGACGGGAATGACCATTATGTGTTCAGCAGCACTAACGTGATAATTCCCACCAACGTTGATGCCGCCATCAAGGCTGGCGTGTTGCCCGAGTCTTTGCAAAAATATGCTCAAGACAATATCACTATCGACATCAACCAAGCATCGGGTGGAGGATTGAGCGCCAGCCAAACCATGACGCTCGACCTGGTGGCAAGCAGCATCGCTCAAGGCTGGAAACGTCCTGTATATTTTGCGTGCACAGTGCCCGAGAGCCTATATATGGGTCTTAGACCTTACATGCTCAGCACTGGCTTGTGCTATCAGGTAACTCCAGCTCAGCTCAACGACGAGGAGAGTGAGGTGGAATGCAACACCGACAAGATGTATAACATCGTCACCACCAAGTTCAAGTGGGGAGGACTCGACACGGCTCCTAAGGGCAGCCTCTATCTCGACGAGACCGTTATGCGCATGGTTTCTACTATGCGCTTGCAACTGATGTCATTATCCCGCTCTCTAACCAACGAAGGCATTGAAGCCTACAACCAAATAATGGATAGCACCAACGTAGAAGGCAAAAAGCTACTCACTAAAGCCGCCGACCGCTTCAAGAAGGCCGAGCACATCCTCGACCTCATGGAGGAGAAAATGCCTGCCGAGACAGCCCCCTATCAAAACGTGATGGCATTGAGGCTGGCTCAATACTATGGCGACATCTACAAGTACGGCAACAGCGAGACAGCACGCAAGAAGGCTATCGCTATTCTTAATCGCGAAGTGGAGCGCATGGCTCAATTCTGCATCTTCTTTGAAAGCATGAGTCAACAAGACATGGCCAACGGCAACATTACATCGCAAGACCAAAGCATGGTGCAAGCTACCACTATGATGTTTGACATCTATAACGATGTGGATCCGCAGGGATTTGACAACTTTGTCAAGAAGTTTGCAAGCGTTGAGAAATCAGGAAGAAAAGTTTCGCAAGAAACGGTGAGCACACTCTCAATGTCGAAGAGCGAGCGTGACGCTCTAATCGAGAAGCAAATCGAAGCAGAGCGTGCTCAGCGTGAGGCCGACGCACAAATCGAAGCTCAATCTCCAATGCAAGCACCCGACCAAGACCAAGCGATGAACCCCCTCAGCGATCCAAACTTTGCCACTGAGCCAAGAAATTCTGACTTCGAAGACGAGAATTAACACTTATATGAGCTGACAAGGAACATGCCGACGAGCTAACGAGGTAATAGCAACTGTTGCCCTACACAGAAACCAGCCATTGTCTCGTCAGCTTGTTAGCTAAAGAACTTAGCATTTCATGCTTATCGAACGCCCGCCATTGCTCTACCGGATGCTGTTTCCCGAAACCATCTGGCGCATACAGAAGAAGCAGAAGACGGTATATCTTACCTTCGACGACGGACCTATACCAGAGGTCACGCCGTGGGTGCTTGACACCCTCGACCGCTATGGCGTGAAAGCGACATTCTTCATGGTGGGCGACAACGTGGCGCGCAACCCACAGTTGCTCGAGGAAGTGAAGCGGCGCGGACATAGCCTGGGAAACCACACTATGAACCACCTGCAAGGAGCGCATACCACCACCCGCACCTATCTGCATAATGTTTTCCGCGCTCACGAACTCATCCAGTCGCCACTGTTTCGCCCGCCACACGGACTGCTGCGATGGGCGCAGAGCAAGGTGCTGAGGGGGAGGTTCACCATCATCATGTATGACCTCGTGACTCGCGACTACAGCAAGAAGCTGCGCCCCGAGCAAGTACTTGCCAACGTGAAACGCTATGCCCGCAACGGCTCAATCATCGTCTTCCACGACTCCCTGAAAGCCGAGCGCAATATGAAATGGGCACTGCCACGAGCCATCGAGTGGCTGCAAGAGAAAGGCTACCAGTTTGATGTGATAGGCCCTAAATCTACTTAACGACGATGGACAACGCCCACATAAAAAGCATGGCACAGCGAATAGGCTTTGACGCCTGTGGAATAGCGCGCGTTGACCGCATTGACGATGAGGCGGCTCAGCGCTATGACCAGTGGCTCGACAGCGGCAAGAACGGATGCATGGAGTGGGCGCATAACCATCAGGCAATCCGTGAGAACCCCGAGTTGCTGCTCGAGGGTGCACGCTCAGTGATAGTGGTGGCTATGAATTACTATCCGCAGGTCTTCCAAAACGAGGATGCTCCCCAATTTGCCTACTACGCCTATGGCCGTGACTATCATGAGGTGATGAAGCAGCGGTTGTGGAAACTTGATGAAGCCATTGAGCAAGAGACGGGCTGCAAGTCGAGGGCGTGTGTCGATTCGGCACCGCTACGGGAGCGATACTGGGCACAACGCGCCGGAGTGGGATTCACGGGATGGAACAACCAGCTCATCATCCCTGGCAAGGGGTCATATTTCTTCTTGGGAGCGCTGGTGACAACTCTCGAACTCGA
Source organism: uncultured Prevotellaceae bacterium (assembly GCA_937892085.1). Classification (GTDB taxonomy): domain Bacteria; phylum Bacteroidota; class Bacteroidia; order Bacteroidales; family Muribaculaceae; genus Sodaliphilus. Next base: position 357 of record CALAVD010000264.1, on the reverse strand, counting down.
GCCCGACGAGCCATGCCATGACCACTGCATGCAGTGCCGAGCCTGTGAGAAAGCTTGCCCCAGTGGGGCGCTGAACTGCGGCGAGACGGTAGATGCCCGCCGATGCCTCTCGTGCCTCACCATCGAGCACAAGGGCTACCTACCCGAGTGGGTGGCGGGAGTGATTGGCAACCGCGTGTATGGCTGCGACGAGTGCCAAAAGTGCTGCCCTCACAACCGTCACGCCACAGGCAATACTACCCCCGAGTTCCAGCCTAAACCTGAATTGCTCGCACTCACCATCGACGACATCCTCTCGATGACGCAAGAGCAGTTCAGCACAATCTTCTCCCACAGCGCAGTGAAGCGCGCCAAGCT
>CALAVD010000263.1 GCA_937892085.1 uncultured Prevotellaceae bacterium | reverse complement strand
TGTGACTGGAGTTCAGACGTGTGCTCTTCCGATCTAAAAACTATAAACTAAAACTATGAACATTTTAGTGCTTAACTGCGGCAGTAGCTCTGCCAAGTACAAACTTATTGAGGTGAAAAGCAATACTATCCTCGCAGAGGGTGGTGTAGAGAAAATCGGTCTGCCCGACGGTTTCATAAAGATGAAACTTGAAGATGGCAAGAAAAATGTTGATTTGGGGCTCATCAATCACGATGGTGCCATCAAGGCAATTCTCGACGCGCTGGTAAATCCCGAGTATGGCTGCATCAAGACTCTTAACGAGATTGATGCTGTGGGGCACCGTGTGGTGCATGGTGGCGAGAAATTCAACAAAAGTATGCTCATCACCGACGAAGTGAAAGACATGATTAAGGAGTGCTACAGCATTGCTCCTCTGCACAATCCTGTGAACATGGCTGGCATCGACGCCATCACTAACGTGCTGCCCGACGTGCCACAGGTGGCAGTATTCGACACCGCATTCCACCAGACCATGCCCAAGCACGCCTACCTCTACCCTCTTCCCATGAAATATTATGAGGAGGACCATGTGCGTCGCTATGGCTTCCACGGCACGAGCCATCGCTTTGTATCGCGTCGCGTGTGCGAGATGCTCAATACCGACTGGCGCGACAAGAAGATAATCTGCTGCCACATTGGTAATGGCGCCAGCATCAGCGCCATCCGCAATGGAGAGAGCATCGACACCTCTATGGGCCTCACTCCCACCGAGGGATTGATGATGGGCACCCGTAGTGGCGATATTGACCCAGGCGCTCTTATCTTCTTGATGGAAAAGTATAACCTCACCGCAAAGGACCTGATGCGCATTGTCAACAAAGAAAGTGGGGTGCTTGGCATCACTGGCATTTCGAGCGATATGCGCGAGATTTGCGACGAGATTGACAAAGGCAACCCCATTGCACAGCTCGCTATGGACATGTATGAGCTGCGCATCCTCAAGTACATTGGCGCATATGCTGCCGAGCTTAATGGCGTGGACATCATCGCATTCACTGGTGGAGTGGGTGAAAACCAGACTCCTACCCGTCGCAACATCTGCCGCAATCTTGAGTATCTGGGAGTAAAAATCAACGAGGAACTCAACGACAAACTGTGGCGCGGCAAGGAAGGCGAAATCAGCACTCCTGAGAGCAAGGTGAAAGTGGTCGTTGTCATGACCGATGAGGAGTACATGATTGCCCGCGATACCGAGGCTATCATCGAAGGTCGCGAGCCATAATCTCACACTTCACAACAGCGCAAAGTGGGCAAAATCACATTATGGTTTTGCCCACTTTTTTTGGATTTTTACAGTTTATAACTTTTAGGCATTTTATCTTAAATAATTTAAGTCAAATAGCGAGCTTTGCTACAAACTGAAAAGTTCCCCACAAAAAACCTTAAAAAACTTTTTTTGGGTCGTAAAAATCAATCGTGAAATTGTTTTAAATAAATGTTTTTCAGACATTTTTTCTTTAAAAAACTTTTGTCAGTTTCAAAAATATGCCTACTTTTGCTTGTTTTTTAAAACAATGAAGATTTTATTTATAATACTAATTTAATAAAACAACATTTAAACCAAAAACGAACCTGATGGAACTAAAAAATGCAATGGCCGGCACACTTGAGTCGGGCGACATTCTTATCCAAATTGCGCCATCTGACGTTGACGGACTACACATTGAGCTCGACAGCACGGTAGCCTATCAATTTGGCGAGCAAATCAAGAAAGTGATCATCAACACCCTAACAGAATTGGGCATTACCAAAGCAAATGTGAAAGCCACCGACAAGGGCGCTCTCGACTGCACTATCAAGGCACGCGTCACAGCTGCCGCCGTGCGCTCGACAGGCGTTGACGTGTGGGCTTAATCATTTCATCTAACAATCTTTTAAACTCAAAAAACAATGGAAAGATTAAGAAGAACAATGATGTTTGTTCCAGGCAACAACCCTGGAATGATGGCAGATGCATATATCTATGGTCCCGATTCTATAATGCTCGACCTTGAGGACAGTGTCACAATGGCTGAGAAAGACACAGCCCGTCTGCTTGTGTATAACGCTCTTAAAACTATCGACTACGGTGATACCGAGATGGTGGTTCGAATTAACCCTCTCAATACCCCATACGGAAAGAAGGACATCGAGGCAGTGGTAAAAGCTGGCGTAGATGTGATTCGCATGCCTAAGACTGAGACTGCCGAAGAGGTGATTGAAGTGGAGCGCGAAATCGAGAAAGTAGAGAAAGAGATTGGTTGCTTAGGACGCACACAAATCATGGCAGCTATCGAGAGCGCACTTGGTGTAGTAAATGCCTACGCTATCGCTACTGCTTCGAAGCGCATGATGGGTATAGCTCTCGGAGCCGAGGACTACAGCGCCAACCTTAAGACTCAGCGCACACCCGAAGGCAGCGAGCTGCTGCTTGCCCGAGAGACCATCGTAGTTGCTGCCCGTGCAGCAGGAATCGATGCACTCGACACCGTTTACTCTAACCTCAACGACATGGAGACCTTCCGCAACGAGGTTGAGGCTATCAAGAAGCTTGGTTTCGACGGCAAATCCATCATCAACCCACGTCAAATTGAGGTTGTAAACGAAGTGTTTGCTCCAAAGGAGAAAGATATTCAGAAGTCTCTCACCATCCTCGCCGCCATTAAGGAGGCTGAGAAGAAGGGTTCGGGCGTAATCGCCGTTAACGGCAAGATGGTTGACCGCCCAGTAGTATTAAGAGCACAACGTACAATCGACCTGGCAATCGCTTCAGGCATATTAACAAAGGAGGACATACAATGAACAGCATAAAAGACAGAGCAGACCTTATCGCTGCTGCAGCGAAGAAAATGGGTAAGGACGTCTTCAAAGACGAACCCGTAAAAAACAGTACCCCACGTCACGACTTGCAAAGGAAATCAGGGAAAGTGGTAACACTTGAAGAAGCTATCAAAAAGAGCGGACTCAAGGACGGCATGACAATCTCATTCCACCACCACTTCCGTGGAGGTGACAAGGTGATTAACATGGTAGTTGACAAGCTCGCTGAGATGGGCTTCAAGAACTTGCACCTTGCATCTTCAAGTCTTATCGACGTTCACAAACCACTTATTGAGCACATCAAGAATGGCGTGATCACCAAAATATCGACTTCTGGTCTTCGTGGCGACCTCGCTACTGAGGTGTCTCACGGCTTGATGGACGAGCCTGTTGTGTTCCGTTCACACGGCTCACGCGGCTATGCCATCGCTACTGGTGAGCTTCACATCGACGTGGCATTCCTTGGTGCTTCATCAAGCGACCCATTAGGTAACGCCGCCGGTTTCTCAATGAGCGAGAATGCCAAGAGCATCTGCGGTTCATTAGGATATGCACTCCCCGATGCAAAATATGCCGACAAGACCGTCATACTTACCGATGACTTAGTTGACTATCCAAACCAACTCAACGCCATCAGTGAGGCCGATGTTGACTTCGTTGTAGTAGTTGACTCAGTTGGCGACTCTAGTAAGATTTCTTCAGGCGCCATTCGCGACACCAAGAACCCACGTGATATCCTCCTCGCCAAGAAGGCCGCTAAGGTGGTCATCAACAGTGGTTACTTCGAGAACGGTTTCTCTTTGCAGACAGGCTCGGGTGGTGCTTCGCTCGCTGTAACTAAATATTTACGTCAAGCAATGATCGACAAGGGCATCAAGGCTCGCTTTGCTCTTGGTGGCATCACCAGCCACATGGTGAAACTGCATCAAGAGGGACTTATCGACCGCCTCATCGACGTGCAGTCGTTTGACAAGGTAGCCGCCGAGTCATTGATGAACGACCCAATGCACAAGAGTGTATCGGCCAACGAATATGCTGCCCTTCTCGAACCAGGCTCGGCAACTCACTTCTTGGATGTCGTTATCCTCTCGGCTCTTGAGGTTGACGTGAACTTCAACGTTAATGTGCTCGTTGGTAGCGACGGTATCATCCGTGGCGCCATCGGTGGTCACCCCGACACTGCCGCCGACTCGGCTCTCTCGGTGGTCGTTTGCCCATTGCTGCGTGGTCGCATCCCATGTGTTGTTGACGAAGTTACTACACTCATCACTCCAGGTTCTACAGTTGACGTTGTGGTCACTGAGTTTGGCATCGCTGTCAACCCACGTCGTCCTGAGC
>CALAVD010000262.1 GCA_937892085.1 uncultured Prevotellaceae bacterium | reverse complement strand
CAAGATTACTTGAAAGAACTTATCGGCAATCTCAAATTTTGATGCGGTTGCCGTGCATTATTTCCCAAATAAGTTTTGCAATTCAAAAAAAATTACTACCTTTGCAGGCACAAAAATTGAAAGGAGGTTTGTTTTTAACTCCATAGAACACTGAATAACAAACATATAACCCTTGCTAAGGCAGCCGTCCGCACTGCCCAGTTGCTGGTACAATCGACCGATGATTGCACCAAGCAATAGCCATAAAGCGGAAAAATGCGATTAAGCGAAAGAAAGCTAAGCTTGCTTAATGTTTTCCGAGCGTGAGCATTTTATTTAAAAATCACTTTTTTTTGACAATCTGTTTGGCTCTAATGCCAAAATGCTTTTGCGCGACTGCCGTTCGTGGCACAGCGCATGACGATTGTCGCTATTAACAGAGAAAACAAATTAATTTACAACATTTTAACAAACAAAAATTATGATTATTGTTCCTATCAAAGAAGGCGAGAACATCGAGCGCGCCTTGAAAAAATTTAAGAGAAAGACAGAGCGCACTGGCATCATCAAGCAATTACGCCAGCGTCAGCAGTTTGAGAAACCAAGCGTTGTCAACCGCAAGAAGATGATGAAGGCTGTTTACGTGCAGCACCTTCACACCACCGAGGAGCTCTAATTGAATTAAATCTTATAAAGATTAACTCTCAAGAATTTCTCTTATCACACATTTCATAATTGATGACCGATGCTCCTAACCGTGCGTCGGTCATCAAATTTTTTATTTCAAGGAGCTTGTTGAGAAAAATTCCGGGGTAATTGGTGGCTTATTTCGGTAAAAAGGAGTACCTTTGCAGGAGATTTCACGTGGTGTGGAATAATAACAACATATTGAGACAATTATGAGCGAGACATTCGAAATGGTTGCTAAGACCTTCCAGGGCTTGGAGGGCGTGTTGAGTGATGAACTGGTGGCGCTTGGTGCGCAGAATGTGGTGCAGGGGCGCCGCATGGTGTCGTTTGAGGGCGACAAGGAGATGATGTATAAGGCAAACTTTTGCCTTCGCACGGCACTGCGTGTTCTCAAGCCCATCTACAAGTTCAGCTCTACCGATGCCGATGACCTGTATGAGCAGGTTAAGCAGTTCCACTGGGAAGACTTCATGACCGAGAGCAGCACGTTCTCGATTGACACTACCGTCTATAGCGAATCGTTCAAGCACTCGCGGTTTGTGACTTACCGTGTGAAAGACGGTATCGTCGACCATTTCATGGAGCAGTGCGGCAAGCGTCCGTCGATACGTCTCAATTCTTCCGACTATCAACTCAATGTGCACATCAGCGGTAATGATGTAACCATTTCGCTCGACTCGTCGGGTGAACCACTATATAAGCGCGGCTGGCGAGTGGCACAGACCGACGCGCCCATCAACGAGGTGCTTGCGGCCGGTATCATCAAGCTCAGCGGCTGGGACGGCGAGAGCAACTTCGTGGATCCCATGTGTGGCTCTGGCACCTTCCTCATTGAGGCTGCTTTGATAGCCGCCAACATCAACCCAGGCGTGTATCGTCAAGAATATGCGTTCCAAAAGTGGCCCGACTATGACGCCGACCTCTTCGATGCCATCTACAACGATGACAGCGGTGAACGTGAGTTCAACCACAAGATATATGGCTACGATATCTTGGGAAAGGCGGTTGCCGCCAGCAATGCCAACATCAAGAATGCGGGCCTCACGCAATATATCGAGGTGGCGCGTGTGCCCCTCGAGGAGCAGGAAAGTGCCCCCGAGAAAGGTGTGCTCATCACCAATCCACCCTACGGCGAGCGCCTCACCAGCGATGAGCTGCCACAGCTCTACGCCACCCTCGGCACCAAGCTCAAGAAGGTGTTCATAGGCTATGACTGCTGGCTTATCGTGGGTAGCAACAAGGAGCTCATCGACAATTTGAGCTTGAGGGCTTCGCTTCACTACCCGTTGCTCAACGGCGACATCGAGTGCGAGCTGCGCGAGTATGTGATTTTCGACGGCAGCTTCGACGACATGCGTCGTAAGGGCGGCACCATCAAGAACACCGAGTTCCGTGCCAGCGATAAGCCCGATTATCCTCGTCGTGAAAGGGGCGATAAGCCACGCCGCGACTTCAAGAGTGGAGAGCGTGGAGAGCGTGGAGAGCGTGGAGCGCGCCGCGAGGGCGGTTTCGGCAGGAAGCGCGAAGACGAGCATAGAGACCGCCGTGACCGTGGCTTCAAGCGCGATGGAGAGCGTGGCGACCGTGGCGTAAACCCCATGCGCAAGCACCGCGAGGAGAGTGACCGTGGCATGAGCCCAGTGCACACCCGTGGCGATGGCACTCGCGTCTATCGCACCGAGCGACCATATAAAGAGGACAACCCACGCCGCACCTTCTCGTTCCACGGTCCACGCCTGGGCGAGGATAAGGAGCGCCCCGTGTTCAAGGGTCGCCGCAACGGCTGGAAACGCCGTGACGCTACTACCGGCGATGGTAACGATGAAAATAATGCATAATTCACAATAAAATAATTGAAAAAATCATTTAATCAAAACAATAATTTAAACGTTTAAATCATGAAGAAAATTTTCACTTTTGTTGCAGCAGCAGCTCTTGCTTTGACTGCTATGGCTACCGACTACAGCGGTAAGATTACCGTGACAATCAACAACAACCCCACTACACAAGATGCCACTATCGCCATCAACCAAAATGAGGATGGCACCTATGTGCTCAACATCAAGAACTTCCGCCTCACCACCAATGGCACCACCATCGACGTGGGCAACATCGTGCTCGACAACATGCAGAAGCACAACCACCTGACGCAGGCAGCCTTCGACTCGCTGAGAGCCACCGAGATTGACCTCGACTTCAGCGTTGAGAATGCTTACGACGGCAAGGCCAACTACTTCCGCGAAGCCGTGGCCAACGAGCTGAAGGAGTGGTGCCACGACAATGGCTACGACCTCTACACCGACGGTCTGAAAATCTACACCACGCTCGATACCCGCATGCAGCGCTATGCCGAGGCTGCTGCCACGAAGCAGATGAAGGTAGTGCAGAAAAACTTCTGGCAGCACTGGGGAAAGACGAACCCCTGGCAGGACGAGCACCATCAGGAAATCGCGGGCTTTATAGAGGACATTGCCAAGCGCCAGCCGTATTACAAGGTGCTGGCCAAGAAATTTCCCAACCAGCCCGACAGCATCAGCTTCTACCTGAACAAGCCCCACAAGGTAAAGCTCTTCGACTATGAGCAGGGCACCATTGAGCGCGAGATGTCGACGCTTGACAGCATACGCTACATGGTGAGGTTCATGCACTGCAGCTTCGTGGCCATCGAGCCTAACACCGGCCA
>CALAVD010000261.1 GCA_937892085.1 uncultured Prevotellaceae bacterium | reverse complement strand
TCTGGCGGCATTTTGCTTCACCAAAATCCCCTACAAGATTAATGTTTTGCGGGGGATAGATTGATTAGATTTATTTGCCACAATCACTTGTCGTTATAGTGACCATAGGCAGTGAGGACAAGAACTATTACTTCCTTGTCATGAATCTCATATACCAACTTGTGTTTCTTGGTTATACGACAACTCCATTGGCCAGTACGGTCACCACCAAGAGGCTCGGGTGGTGTCATAATGCCAAATGTTGTTTTGATTTTAAATTACCAAAAGACGAATAAAATCCTGAAAAACAAAGTTTATTCTCAGAAATCAGCAGGCAGAGCCAGGCGCATGCCGGTTAAGCCAGCTAATGACACATTGTCGCCCGCCCAAGTGGGAACCTGGTGCTCGCGGGCATAGACGGTGAGCTTGTAGTAATTCTCATCGCTGGTGGCGCCACCTCGTAGCACACGTTCAGTGCCGGTTGTGGGTCCCGTGGGATTAAATTCTGGTGAGACGCTATAATAATCCTCAGCATAGTAGTCATTGACCCATTCCCTCACGTTGCCACTCATGTCGTAGATGCCCAGCTCGTTTGGGGCTTTCAGGGCTACTTTATGTGCCCCTTCTAAGTACAGGTAGTTCTCTGGGTCGTAGATGTTAGAATAGTTCCAAGCCACTTGGTCACCATTGTTGCTTCCCGAGAATAGATAGCCTCGAGAGCGCACTCCACCGCGTGCTGCAAACTCCCACTCGGCCTCGGTGGGTAGACTGAAGTTCTTGCCGGTGAGCTGATTGAGCTTTGTGATAAACTGCTGGCAGTTGTCCCAACTCATTGACTCCTTGGCAAAGGTAGAGGTAGTGGAGCCTCCATTTTCCATCACTGCATTGTATAATCCTTCAGTGAGCTCGGTCTGGGCAATGTAGTAGGACGAGAGTGTGACCTTGTGCTGCGGACAGTTATTGTAATCCTCATAGTCGGCAGTAGGTCCCATCATGAACGAGCTGCCACGCACGAGGATCATGGTGAACTCCACACCGTTTACGTTAAAGGTCAAGGTGTTCTTGGGTGCAAGCACCAGACGCAAGCCCACATTGTTCATGCTGGTGATGGGAGTGCCGCTATTGCGCATCGACACGCGGCAAGCCGCGTTGCTATATTTCCAGCTGCCGCCACGATGAACCCTGCGAGTGCCGCTTGCTGGCCCAGCAGGATCGACCAGTGCCTCGCTCGTGTAGTTGGTGAACCAGTCGCTACACCACTCGTCAACGTTGCCGCTCATGTCGTAGAGGCCTAATTCGTTAGGTTTTAACAACCCTACAGGATGAGGCGTGCTTGCCGAGTTGCCGCTGTGCCATGCCACGCTTGCCACATTGTCGTCGCCGGCGTAGATGTATCCCTTGCTGCTGTTGCCACCACGAGCGGCAAACTCCCACTCGGCCTCGGTTGGCAAGCGGAATTCATAGCCGTTGGGACACTCAACCATCTCGTTAAGCTTGGTGATGAACTCCTGGCACTCGTCCCAGTTAACGCTCTCAACGGGCAGGCGGTCGTCGCCACTAAACTCACTCGGATTGGTGCCCATCACGGCGTGCCACAGGCCTTGTGTCACCTCGGTTTGGCCAATGGCGAAGTCAAACACGGTAACCTGATGAACAGGTTTCTCATTACTGTTAGCACCAGTGCCGTCATATCCCATCTGGAATGTGCCCCCGGCCACGTCAACCATCTTGAATGTTACGCTTCCGGCGGTGTAGGTGGTAGTGGGCGCACCGCCAAGGACGAGACGGAAGCCGTAGTAGTCGGTAGGCGTCATGGCGTACTGGCTGTTGCGGGTGTGAATGCGGCAGTTGCGACGTGTGGAACGGTAAGAGCCGCCACGGCAGATGGTGAGCGAACTTGTAGAGGAGTGCACGGGATTTACCTCGGCATCGGTAGTATATTCATAGCTGTGCTCGCTTGTCCACTCGTTCACGTTGCCGCACATGTCGTAGAGGCCTAGCTCGTTGGCTTTCTTTTGTGCAACGGGATGCACTGTGCTGCTTGAGTTGCCGCTGTACCATGCCACTTCGTCAACATTGTCGCTGCCGGCAAAGAGGTAACCCTTGCTCAGGTTGCCTCCACGTGCCGCGAACTCCCACTCGGCCTCGGTGGGCAGGCGGAAGTGCTTGCCAGTAGCCTCATTGAGCTTTTTGATAAACTCCTCGATTTGAGGCATTGTGATATAATAGGCAGGCTTATTATCACCACTGGAATAGTTGGTTCCCATCACGGCATCCCACAACTCAAAGGTTACTTCGGTTTGACCTATAGCGTAGGTTGATAACGTCACATCGTGGGCTGGCTGCTCGTCGTAGCCGGCGTCGCCGCTGTTTATCTCTTGGTCGGTGGCGCCCATGCGGAAGGTGCCTCCCTCCACCTCCACCATCTTGAAGGTGTAGCCATTAACGGTATATTGTGTAACCACAGGTTCTTCGGGTTCTTGCGAACCGTTGAGAAGGATGTTATATACTGCTGTGACATCACCTGCTGTGATGTCGCCATCTCCGTCTTGGTCGCCATTACGAGGTTGGAGCTGTCGTTGTTTAATAGCCAGTTGTAGAGGGCTGTAATGTCGGCTGCTGTCACAGAACCATCACCATTGACATCGCCCTTTAAAGCAAAGGCTCCTACTGTCGTTAGCAGAGCCAAAATTGATAAGAGAAGCTTTTGTTTCATAGTGGTGCTTATTAAATGAGTGAATAAATATCGCGAAGGTTTGTGCAAATATACGCCATTTTTTATGCTTTCGCAATATTTGGTAGTGAAAAAACTATCTTAGTTCAAAAAGCAAGTTCAGCAATTGCTGCCGGGTAAGCTTCATTATCACTTGTGAAAGGTCGAAGCCACTTAAAGCTTTTTCTATATCCTGTTTAGTGAATTGGCAGCCCTTGAGGCGTGAG
>CALAVD010000260.1 GCA_937892085.1 uncultured Prevotellaceae bacterium | reverse complement strand
AGCGTTGCTATGTCTACCTTCTCGACGCCTATCTGCACCTCCTCTACGCGCTTATGCGCCGTGCGCGACGTGACGGTCAGCTCGCGCAGCGTGTCCTCCAGGATGACGCCGCTGTGCTGAGCCCTGCACGCCACCGACAGCGTCAGCAGCATCGCGACGGTCGTCACTCTCTGGATAGTGCTCGTTTTCTCTATAGTGCGTTTGAAGGGTGCCGTCGTTGTCCTGCACAGTGTAGGGCACGCGGCAGTTGCAGCATCCCACACCGGCAATAGGGTCGTAGGCACTCTCAAGGGCAGCCTTGCGCCGGGTGTTCTCAGCGATAATCTCGTCGATAGTCAACGTGTCAATCTCATAGTCCACCTTCTTATTGTTGTCGGCAGCCGTTGGCTTTATGTTTTTGTCATCCTTTTCCATGCCCGCAAAGTAACAATCCCGGTTGTGCCAAGCGCAATATTATTTTTTTGAGTTGATGATTGATAGGTTGTTCAGTTTCTTTGAAAGAGTTTATTTGTTGTTTTTTTAAAAAAACTTAAATTATTTTACACATTACAATGGGTTAATCTCTTATTAGGTAAATTTGCAAAATTTATTCATTAACATAAATATGTGATTATAATTAATAAAAATTCAGATATGAAATTACACATTAAACCTATCATTCCGCTATTGCTGGCACTGCTGTGGGCATTGCCCTCTCATGCCGTCAGCGGCCATTACAGCGACCAGGGTGGTGGATCCTACTGGTGCAACGTCTATGTCTCCTACGTGAGCAGTGGCAAGAGCTACGGCTGGTGTACCGGCAAGGACGAGGCCACCGAAATGGACAACTTCCGTGGCTTCGAGAGCGAGCACAACGGAGAGATCACTACCGAGTATCCTACCATTCTCATGAAGTTCCGCTATCATCGTGGTCAAGCTAAAGATTTCGATTATAATGGCAGCCGGCAGGAAATCTATGTGATGGTGCATGGCGGCAGTCTGCACAAGATTGCCGAGTGGGGAAAAGGAGCGTCGAGCTGGACCCAGACCGATTTCACCTATGGTGCCGTTAACATGAGCATGGCCAATGACTGGTTTTATTTCCGCTTCACCCCCAACGAGCGTGGACTTAAAGATGTAGTTGCCTTGCAGGTGGAGAACGATACTTATTACCATCAGGACAACTTCTGGCACAGCGATTATGACTTCACAATCCACGCCCGCTACCTGAAAGGCGTTGAGATGGAACTCTCGAGTGCACGTGAGGCGATGATACAGTGGACAGCACCCGACAAAGTGAAACTCACTGCCGACAATAGTTGGCTGCCGTCGTCAATAGGCAATGGCGTGAACAATTTCAAGTTTACATCGAGCTACACAGCTACCGTAGTTGCCGACGGGAAGACATTCTCGAGTGGCAACTTCAGTGCCGAGAACCATAGCTCAAAATCGCTTGAGCTTAGCGTCCCAACCGACAAGGATTTCACGGTCAACGTGACGCGTAACACAAAAACATCATTCACATTTGAGACAGGTGCCAACATCTCCCAAAATCAGAATGAGAATATCACTACATCAACATCGTTCAATAGCAGTATCACCAGCCTTAGTGCCTCACCTAATCAGGTGGAGGGTAATTTGATCCTAAACTGGGAAAGTAATCAGCAGGACGATGAGGGAGAATATCAGGTATATCGCACCGAGCTAAACGAAATTGGCGCCTACGAAGGAAACCGTGTGCAGGTGGGAACGACGAAGAATAGCCCTTTCACCGACAATGCCACTAAAGGTCTGGAATTAGGAAAATATTATCGCTACGAGGTGTTTCAGAAGAAGAGCTCGTGGGGCGATGTGGCTATCCCCTCCAACCCCGATCCGCTCACCATTGTACACGCTGCTGAGGTGCGCACCAATACTGTCCCCGTCATTCCGCTACACCTCGCGCAAGACGATAGTGAGAACGATGTCGTGAAGATGGATTGGGACTTCGGCAACGTGCCCAAGAGCGAGAACGACGTTACCTTTAAGGTGCACCGCATTGAGCCAAATGGCACAATCACCCGTAACTATATGGAGGTGACTGTGCCCCGCAATGCCGGCACGGCGACATTCAGCGATGAGAAGCCGGCATCGGCTTGTTCAAATTATGGTTATTTTCTGCAACTTGACCTTGCCGAGGGCAAAGTTCACATCTATAGCGACACCGTTTATGCCCACGTGACTGGCACAACAAAACTCACAGAACTCGACATTACCAAGGGAACTGCCGGCAGCGACGTGATTGTAAAGTGGAAAGTTCATCAAATTGGCACAGCTGCCACGCTCTTTGACGTGCAACGACGCTTCATAGGCAGCGACGACTGGCTGTCGGTATTCCAGACCGAAGGAACCGACGCGATGTACACCTACACAGATAAAACCACGGAGCCCGGTCGTTACTATGAATACCGTGTTATCGCTTATACCAGTGATTGTGATGACGGCAGTTACGCAGTGAGCAACATGATGCGCGACGTGGGCTTCTGCCGTGCTTCGGGCGTGGTGAGCGGTCGCGTGCAGTTCGACACCGGCACTGCCGTGAATGATGTTCGTGTCACCCTTCTGCGTGAGAGCGACCTGGCAAGTGGTCAATTTGCTCATAGCCGTAGCGTGCTCGAGAATGGCGATGCAATCACATTTAACAATCTAAGTAATCTCGTGACCGAGGGCAAGCCTTTCACACTCCAGTTCTACGTGAACCCCGACCGCTCTGCCGAGACGATGACGCTGATGGAGCATGTGGGACCTCTGCAGTTGAACTATAATAGCAGCAATGATGCGTTTGACGTAAAGATGGGCAATACCGTTGTGGGTTCCATACCCGCCGACGAGTACTCGCAGCTTTCTATTAAGAGCAACGGCTATTCAGCTACCGCACGCATTGCTGGCAACGACAAGGCCGTCAATTCTCAAGATGCCACGTCTCAAACGTCAACCAACATTCACTTCCGCGACTTTTTGCTGAACGAAAGCGGCAGCTCGTTTGACTCATGGAACCTTGATGAAGGTGCCTCCAGTCTCTGGATAATACGTGATGGAGCCTTCTGTACCAGCTACAATTTAGGCACCGCCCACATGGATGTGCCGGTGAGCGATACAATGATTGGCGCAACTGTAATGGGCTCGGTAACTTCGAGCTCACCTATGGGAGCTCGCGTTGCACGTGTGACCGTCTCGATGCTGGATGCTGCTTATAATACCCTCAGCACGGAAACAATTTGTAACGACCTGTCGGTGCATGACTGGATTGAGTACGACACCGAGTTTGTGATCCTTCCCGGGACGAAATACCTAAGATATAAAATTGAGGCTCACGATAAGCCTCATTGGGCAGGTAACTACGGTCCGCTGTTCAAGGAAATGAAACTTTTAATAAAGGGACTTGACGGCAACAATTTGGTTCTGTTCCCCGACTTCAGGGGCAATGTTGACGAGATTCGACTCTGGAACCGCGTCCTCACCGACGAGCAGATTCTCACCGATGCCGACCGCATCATCAGTGGTGAGTCCGAGGGTCTGAAAGCCTATATAAACTTTGACGAAGGTCTGGAAGAATATGCGTTTGATTGCTCGCTCACTAATGGTGTGCCTAACGGACATCACGTCACCGTGGGAGCCAACACTCGTCCCAGCGATGTGATTCCCACCGAGAAGCAACTATCGTCCTACGGCATTACCAACGAGCGAGGCGAGTATGAGATTCGCGGAATCCCCTTCACGGGCAGCGGCACTCGCTACAGTGTATATCCCACCAAGGGAATACACTCGTTCTCACCCACCAGCCGCTCAGCATTCATCGGCGGAACGTCGCTCACCATCAACAACTGCGACTTTACCGATGTGTCGAGCTTTAAAGTGAGTGGTACCATCCGCTATAGCGGCACCACTATCCCTGTCGATAGCGTGAGCTTCTATGTTGACGGCACACCATGCAACAAGAACGACAAACTCATCTACAGCAACGCCGATGGAGAGTATGAGATTTCGGTTCCCATCGGTAGCCACTACATCGAGGCGCGCCGTCTTGGGCACACTTTTGAAGGGGCTGGCCGCTATCCAGTCGCCGAGGATGAGACCTATGAGTTCTTGAGTGACACACATATAGATTTCTACGATAACACTCTCGTTATCTTTGCAGGCCGTGTTACCGGCGGTCAGACCGAGGGGGAGAAACCATTAGGATACGGAGAGAGCGAGAATACCATTGGTCAGGCGGTAATAACCTTGACACCGCTCGACCACCCGCAACGAATGCTCAATGCTGTGCAGCAGGTGAGCGGCACCACCACCGAGTGGATTGCCAATCCCGAGGACGTGGAGGTTGCGGGAGCCTCGGCCAGCATCAACAGCACTGCTTATCGTGCCGGCGGCAATGTTGATAACGTGAAATACATCAAAATCACCACCGACGCCAAGACTGGCGAGTTCAGCGCTAAGGTGCCACCACTGCGCTACATGGTGGAGAGCGTGAAATTCCCTAATAATCCCGACTTGGACAATGATGAGAAGTTCATGAACATACCCGCTGTGAACCTCATCAATCCCAATGACACCATTATCCCCGACACTCTCTATACAGAGACAAATGAGCCCTTGCCACTATTCAAGTGCAACAGGAAGTTATTGCTTACCTATCGCAGCAACCCCGTGATCGACATCACTCAGATGGGACTACCTGCCGGCGCCTTCGGTACCGACACCATCACCGTGAGAGATGCTGGCGAAGATATAAAGCTGCCTATCTATAACTACAATGAAACGACTGGTGAGGTTACCTATAACTACGGTTTCCCAATCTTCCAGTTAGGCAAAACCTATAACTTCAAGGTTCGAGCTTATGAGCCTTACCACAACTACGACCCAGGCGCCACAAAAGAATTGTATAACGATATGCTACGCGACTCGGTGGTCACCTTTGGCAACGAGCTTGGAGAGGCAGCACTCATTGTAGCTGAAGATAACATCATTGATGGACACGAGGTGAAACGAGGCGACATGGCGAAACTTGACCCCGAACAAGTGCAACTCGACTCCAACGGCGAGGGCATCTACAAGTGGATTGCCGGCATTCCCAGCCTCAGTGCTCCCTTCACCCGAAACATGAATGCCTCGACCGTCATTGAGGGACAGACGAAATTGTGGAGTAGCGAAGGTCTCACGGCTATTATCTCGGGCGTGGTGCCCACTGGTAATAACTTCATCACCGCCGGTCCCAGCCGAGTGCAGATGGTGCTTCGAGACCCGCCTGGTGACGGCTCAAGCGCTACTT
>CALAVD010000259.1 GCA_937892085.1 uncultured Prevotellaceae bacterium | reverse complement strand
CTCGAAAATAAATCAAAAACACCTCAAGTTAATTTATAGAACCCACCATAAAAAAACCTACGCCCGCTTTTCAAACAAAGCAGACGCAGACAACTAAAAAGGAATGTATTAATTACGATGGTTATATTATAATGATGAATGTCCTTATTTATGATGCAAATTTAACACCTTTTCCTAATCTATGCAAACGATTTATCAAGACAGAGTCATCTATTTAATTCTTATTAACATATTTTCAACCAAACTAAAAACTGAATAAACATCTTTTTGCAAAAAGATTGGTTCAAATTGGTTTAAAATGGTTCAAATTGGTTCATTTCAAAACCAAAGGAAGAAATGCTCCAAATTTAGCGAAGGCTTAGCAACTATCACACCAGTCTTCTCGTTGGTGAACGACTGGCCATGCGTCATCGCCGGCTTGAGATAGTGCCACAGCAGTTTCACGCTATCGCTGCGGTGGATGTTGCGAAACACCAACACGCAATCGCCACTCAACAACATTGACAGCCGTTGTTTCAACGCCTCCAGGTAGGCACTCTCGGGCACCGAATTGACGAGGACAAACGGCACGTCATCACCCACCGCTTTAAAATAGTCATCGAGTGCCACATCAAGCTGGTTGTAGTAGTCAATGCTGTCGATGTAAGGCGCCAGCACATTACCAATCACGGGATAGGCGTCAACATGAGGCTCATAGAGCCACAGCCGGCTTTGCGACGACACGTTGAGCATGGTTGCCGCAGTCATGCCATAGCACGTGCCCACCTGCATGATGCATTGCGGGTTGAAATAGTTGGTGATGCGGAACAGCATCTTCATTCCCTTAAACGAGATTACCCGTGGATGGCCTTTTATACCATGCAACGCATCGACTACCGCCTCACGCAGCTCTTGCATGTCGCCATAGCAATAGTATGGCGACTTCTCGCGCAGCACATTGCGCACGAAATTATAAGCAAAAGGGGAATGAATGCCATGCCCCTTACTGCGATGATGACGGCTCAAGGCCGAGCGATATCTCTTGATGCGACCCAAATCAGTTGTTTTCAGTTCTCAGTTGCGTGGATTGAGGGGCGATTCTCGAGCCCCAATCCATAATCTCCAATAAACTATAATCTATCTTCCTTCTTCTTGCTGCGCATACCTGAGTAGATAACCCAGCCTAAGGCTCCGAGGATGAGCAGCATGATGAGCCAAACCGACGTCTTAGCCACCGACTCGGTCTTGTGCACCTCTTGCGGGTCGAAGCTGAAGACGATGGTGTGGTCACCGGCAGGCACTTGCAAAGCGCGCAACACATAGTTCACGCGACCTATTTTCGCCTCCTTGCCATCGATGGTGGCAGTCCAGCCCCAAGGGAAGTAAATCTCGCTAAATACCGCCAAGCCGCCATTTGCGCTATGAGCGTGATAGGTGAGCTTGTTAGGAGCGTATGTCGTCTCCTTAATATAGTCGGCAGTATCGGTGGGAACAGCCTCTTTAAGAGCGTCTTTAAACTTCACATCGGCCACAGCCTCGGTTGCAGGGTCGAAGTTGTCGAGGAACTTCATCTCCTCGTCGGCAGTCTTGACGTAGGTCAAAGTATCAACAAACCATGCGTTGCCCAGGACCTCGGGATTTTGCTGAGCGGTTTGGGCATCAACAATAAACCACTTGGCATTGAGCATATTGAGAACCGCCATGTTATTGTTCGCGATTTGCCGTTCAATGAGGTCGTTATATCGAGTGAGCTTCGCGGCGTGATAACCTCCAACTGTCTTGTGGAAATAGCTGGAGCGAGGCTGCATGAAGCCCTGCAAGTCCATCACACGATAGTTTTGCGTGGTGTCGGCAAGAATAGTAGCGTCGGCAGCTGTCTTCTCAAAGGTCGTAGAGGGCAGTGTGGCGGGGTCTTTGAAGCTGTCTTCGTTGAGATAACGCTTGTTGACACTATACATATCCACCAGCACAATGCCGGCAATGAGCAGTCCAGCCACCACGGGGTTGATCTTGCGGAATTTATAGAGCAACAGCACGCCAAAGCCCAGTAGAATAATTATCAAGCTGCGCCAAGCGTCGGCACTCACGAGGCTGTGACGCAAAGTCTGAGCAGCGACAACAGTGTTGGGAATCCTATCGACAGATATCTGTCCCCCGGACGCCATCAACAGATTATTAGCATCGCTCTCAGTTGCACCGCCACCAAAAATGCTTGGAGATATAGCAAACAGCAAGCAAAGTAAAGCGCAAGCGCCAAACACGCCATAAATCACCTTCTTATTTCGCTTGAAAAAGTCTTCCTGCGTAAACATCTCCTTCAAAGCTAACACCGCAAGCAGAGGCATGGTGAGCTCGGCAATGACAAGTATGCTCGACACCGTACGGAACTTGTTATACATCGGGAAGTAGTCGATGAAAAAGTTGGTGAGAGCATTGAAGTTATGTCCCCAGGAAAGGAATATAGAGAATAATGTAGCTACCAGCAACGCCCACTTGATAGGACCTTTTACCACAAAAAGACCTAAAATGAACAAAACGAAAATCAGGGCACCCACATACACCGGACCACTGGTGAACGGCTGGTCGCCAAAGTACTGAGAGAACACGCCTAATGCGTCAACACCGAATTCCGCGCCCGAATTGGCTGCCACCTCACCGGCATTGTCAAGGTCGGCAAGCGTCTTCATGCTACTGCCTCCTTTCACATTTGGCACCATCAGGGTCCATGTCTCGCCAATGCCGTAGCTCCATTGGGTTATATACTCCTTGCTCAAGCCGCCATTGGTGGGCTCGCTGTCAATCTTCTTCTCACCCTCCTTTGCGGGCAGCGGAGTGAGTTCGCTATGTCCGCCGCGCATGGTTTCCTTAGCATATTTGTTGGAGAGATAAAGATTTGAGGCATTGGCACCTAAGGCCAGCACTGCCGCCACTGCCATGCAAGCTGTGGCGATGCCCCACTGCGCAAGTTTCTTGTTCTTGATAGCATAAATCAGATAGGCTATCACCAACGGCACGATGATGAACATCGAGTAGTAGGTCATCTGCACATGATTGCTTAGCAGCTGCAACGAGGCAAAAAGCGCCGCCACCGCCGTGCCAAGCAAGTATTTTCCGCGATAAGCCCACACGATGCCGGCAATCGTTGGCGGGATATAGCACAAAACAAGGAGTTTCCAGATGTGGCCCGCGTCAATGATGATGAAGAAATAAGACGAGAAGGCATACCCGATAGCACCTAACACTGCTAAGTACCACTTCATGTCGAACGCCAGCATCAGGATAAAGAATCCTAACATGAGCAGGAACACCCAGCTCACTGGACTCGGAAAGCCTAATGTGAGCACCTTGCCTATTGTGTTGATTATCGAGTTGCTCTCATAGCTTGGCGCAATCTGGAACGTGGGCATGCCACCAAAGAGGCTGTTGGTCCATCGAGTGACTTCACCATCATGGCTCTCGTTATAAACTTTCGCCTCCTGGCCATTGGCTTTTCCCTGCATCACGTCGTTCTGCTGGAGCACATAGCCCTTAGTGTCGCTTGGATAGAAATATATCCACGAGATGGCGGCAAACACCAATATCGAGAGCACAAAAGTTACCACACGGCGCACCGTGAGTGAGCCTATCAACTGCTTGTCAAGTACGTTATTATCCATTATCGTTTATCGTTTATCGTTTTTCACTTTTCGTTTATCGTTTATCGAAGACTGTGATGAGAATATAGGCAACGCATTCTGAATTCTGAATTGAGCATTATGCCTTAAAACTTCATTTTATTCACCTCGCGGCGCAGGGCGGCGGTTTCTTCTTCACAATTACTGTCGTTAGCGCTCTGCGCGGCTTTCATCAGCTGCGATAGCTGATCGAGCAATTCTTTTTTTCGTTTAACGCCTATTTCTTTATATTCCACGGTTGGGTGTGCCACAAACTCGGTATAAAGCTCATGCATCTTCTTGTAGTTCTCTCGGCACACCGTCAGCTTGCTATTGACTGTGGTGTTAGCCGAGGCATAATGCTCTATCTCCTCAAGGCCGACGGGCATGTTCTCGGGCTTGACAGGCGCAATCTTTATGGGAAGATCGGTGTCGTCGGGCATGGGAGGCAACTCGCCATCACCGAAGCCTGGCACTTGCGTGGGGAGAGGCCCATCAACGGGGATTAGTAAGCTGTCGGCAAGCATAAGGCTGTCAAGCAATGAGTCTCGCGGCACATCTATTACCTCGCCTTGGAGGTCCATCGGGGTGCCATATTCAAACTCATCTACCTTTACCGAGTCGGGCTTTGGATATTCCCTCTCGCTACGCCCCAAGAGTTTGTTGCCAAACTTGTGCACTGGTGGGCAGAACATATACAACAGCACAAGAACGACAACTGCCGTCCCTACTGTCCACCAAGTTATTTTATTGTTTCGTGCTGTCATTCTTTAAATTACACTTTTTCAGAATCTCACTTGCCAACCTTTGTGCCAGTGATTTCAAAAAAAGCAGTGCAAAATTAGTGCAAGCCGAGTGAAAAACAAAAGGAAAAACAAAGTTTTTTATTTTTATTTCCTAAGCGCAGCCTTTTTTATCCAAAATCAGTACCTATATTTCGATATTGAAAACCAAACAAGAGTCCACTTTAAAAAATAAAAGCACACGAATTAAACTAATTTCAACGAATTTTATTTAATTGATATTCAATTAGTTTTTAATCGTCTTTAATCGTTTGAATATTTGAATCAGCACAAAATGCCACTTTTTAAAGTGCACTCAAACAATAAATTGTCAAGTTTTTATCATTGCCACAAGGCAACTACGCAACCTGCCCTTATCGCCCTGTGGGAGGAAACTATACCATAAACCACCAGTTTTGGGGAGAGATTCCCGCAAACTGGTGGCTTTGTGATGTGATACTATCAGATTATCACTCCATGTCGCGGAGGATAGGCATCGTCATGCAGCGAGCACCACCGCCAGCGCGAGGCAACTCGCTACCGGGGAAGGCTGCCACAAATTTCTCATAGTCATTCATGTTGACCTTGCCACTCACGATGTCCTCGGCGTTGAGCACGGCAAAGCCTGCCTTGTCGAGAGCCTCTATGGTGTGGGTGTTGCGACGGTAGCCTAAGATTTTGCCGTCACCCATCGAGAAGAAGTTGGCGCCACTGTGCCACTGCTCACGCAGCTGTGTCCAGGGGTCGCTGCCGCCACCTATCACTGGCTCGATGTCCCACCCTAACTGGGTGAGACCTTCCACGATGTTGCCAATGCGCTTGTAGCTGATAGTCCCGTGGTCGATGGTTATGAGCGTAGTGTCCTTGCCGGCAAAGAGCCCCTGCTTCTTGAGCATTGGCTCAAATGCCATGCACTGATGCTTGCCAAGGAAGGTGAATACCATGTCGAGGTGTATGAACGACTCAGGCTCCATGGGCAACTCCTGAACCACGATGTTGAAGTGGTCGCGCTCACGGGCGAAGGTCTGAGCTAAGTACTCGATGCCCTTGCGGTTGGTGCGTATGCCCTGACCTATGCACAGCGTGTCGGCACTGGCAATCTGCACATCGCCGCCCTCGGTGCGGGCGTAGGGGTTCCACGCCATGGCGTTAAGGGTGTCAACGCCGAAGAAGTGCTTGAAAATCGCCTCATAAATCAGCGACTCACGCTCTCTCACCTCAAAGCTCATTGAGTTGATGAGCACGCGGTTATACACCGTGCTCGAAGCGTCGCGAGTGAAGAAAAGGTTGTAGAGTGGCTTGAGCAGATAGCGATGCTCGCTCACGCCGTCCCACTTGGGGTCTTCACAGCCCTCAATAAGCACCTGCGCAAGTTTTTTGGGGTCATCGCCAGTGATTTCGCTAATCACCCTTGCCGTTTTTTGGTCACAACCTCTGAGGCTGTCGAACAGCATTTTTTCTTTCACCGCATCGTTCTTGAGCAGCTCTTCAAGGATGTCCTGTACATAATATACCTTGGTCCAACGCTCCAGCACACCGCTGAAGTTGCGGTATTCCTCGTCAACGATGGGCTTGTTGAGGATGTCGCTATAGAGCGCGGCATTGGCGTTGAGCGGTGTCATGCGCTCAATCTCCACGCCAGGGCGATGCAGCAGCACGGCCCTGAGCCTGCCAGTCTCGGAACTTACATTTACCTCACAAGGCTTTAATTGTTTTTTATCCATACAAGTTTCGCAAGTTGTTAACTTGCTCAAAGTTTAATGTTTAATGTTTAGAGGCTGTTCAGTGTGAAATCTTGAAAATTTCAACTGAAATTTTCTTCTCTAAACACTAAACTCTAACCTCTAAACTTCGGCGAAGCCGACTATTTCATATAGGTGTAGCGGTAGTCAGTTGGCGACCCCAGAGTCTCTTTAATC
>CALAVD010000258.1 GCA_937892085.1 uncultured Prevotellaceae bacterium | reverse complement strand
CACTCTTGCCTCGATAGTAAAATATCCCTATTCTTCAAGCCATGCCGGCAAGAAAGGCAAGTTTGGCTTCTTCACTACCGAGAAAGAAATCTTTGAGAAAATTGCCGACGAACTTGGTATTCTTAAACTCGATGACGAGAAATACTGCCGTCACCCATTAGTATATATGGTCGAGGCCGCCGACGACATCTGCTATCAGGTGATGGACATCGAGGACGGCCACAAGCTCAAGTTGCTAACCACCGAGGAGACCATCGACCTGCTCACCGGCTTCTTCAACGAGGAGCGCAAGGAGCACATGCATGAAGTGATGCAGAATGTTGCCGACCCCAACGAGAAAATCGTGTATCTGCGCTCTTGTGTGGTGGGACTATTAGTGCAGGAGTGCGCCAAGACATTCGTCGAACATGAAGACGAGATAATGGAAGGACGATTTGACGGCTCGTTAATCGACAACATCTCGACACTACCCAAGAAGGGGTATGAGCATTGCAGCGAAGTGGCCTTCAAGAAGTTGTACCGCGCGGGATATGTCGTTGACGTGGACCTCGCAGGTATAAGAATTATAAACTTGCTGCTCGACAAACTCACACAAGCTGTGCTACACCCCGAGATCTACCACTCGCAATTGCTACTGAGCAAATTTCCGCAACAGTACGATGTTCATGCAACAACCCTTTTCGAGAAGCTGCAAGGCGTGCTCGACCACATCAGCGCCATGACCGATGTCTATGCCCTAAATCTCTACCGCCAACTTGACGGCATCAGCCTACCAACCGTTTAAGTGCCTAACGGCGGCGCATGGAAGGTGGAAGGTGGAAAGTGGAAAGTGAAAGGTGGAACGTCACACCTTCCACGTCCCACCTTCCACGTCCCCTAAAAACACCAATTTACAACTTTTTTGCATTTTTTTAGAATATTCTTAAAACAATCTTGTGAACATTTTATAAATTTGTAAGTTGATTTAACAGATGCTTTTATCTAAAATAATAGCACCTGCACTATAGCATTTTGATTAACAATTAATTAAAACAGAATATTAACTTTTTTCTAAAAATCAAAGAACTATGAGCATGAACATTACCCGTTTATCATGGTTGCGTGGTTTCATGGCTGCCCTTGCGGTGATTTTCGCTTGTGGTGCTGTACAGGCTGCGAAGTTCACTGAGCTGGGCTACAACTGGAGCACCAGCGGCAACAAAGCAACCCTAACCAAGTACACAGTGAAACCCGACACCTTGTGGTACACCGGCGACGAGAACAACATCGTTAACATCCCCGAGACCTTCGAGCATGAGGGCGTTACCTACACTGTAGTCGCCATCGACGCTAACGCATTCCTTAATTGCGATCAAATCAAGGAAATCCACCTTCCCGCTACTTGCGTGAGCTTCAACAACAACTGCTTCCGTGGTTGTACCAGCCTCACTAACTACCCCGTCACCGAAACGGCGACAAAGATTGGTAGCGGTGTCATTTGGGAATGCCCAAATATCACCGAGGCGTTCATCCCCGGCGGAGTGACCGGAGCGCAAATCTCAAACCAGTTTGCCAGCAGCGGTATTAAGAAGCTCACCATCATGGCAAGCGAGACAGGCATTCGCATCAACAAGAAAGCCTTCGGTGCCACTACCGAAGAATTGCCACCGCTTGAGGAGCTCATCATCTATCGCAATATCGAGACTCCCAACGACAACTACAGCGACCAACCTTTCCACAACTTCGCTTCTATTAAGAAGGTGACACTTGGCGGCGAGCTTACTACCATTGGCAGCGACTTCTTTATTGGTTGCACCGGCATGCAGCAAGTGATTTTTGAGACCGGCAACAAGATTGAGTCGATAGGTTCGGGAGCTTTCCAAAGCTGCAACCACCTCACTGCTATCGAACTGCCAGCAACAGTGACATCGGTACCCATGAACCTGCTCTACAACTGCTCCGGCTTGCAGTCGGTGTCGTTCCTGGGCGAAATCACTTCCATTCAGCAAAGTGCGTTCAACGGTTGTACTGCACTCCAAAATTTCACCTTCCCAACAACTCTGAAGTCGATAGGCACCACCGCATTCCTCAATAGCGGACTCACTGGCGTGATTGAGCTTCCCGAGGGTGTGACAACAATTGGCACAAGTGCTTTTGCCGGTGCCAACTCCATCACAGGCATCAAGCTGCCATCTACAGTAGCAACAATTGGAGATGCCGCATTTGGTCCTATCACTAACCTGGCATCAATTGAGGTTGCCGATGGAAACAGTGCATTTGCTGTAAACAACGGCATTCTCACCAACGCTGCCAGCACCCGCCTGCTCGTGACAGCCCACGAGGGAGAGATTGGCACTGCCATCGACAATGCCACCATCGAGACCATCGATAATTATGGAATGGCATTCTCGCCTTATACTGATGTGAATCTCCCCGCCCTTAATCAGGTTGGGAACTATGCTTTCTACCGTGCTGCCATCAAGGAGTTCACTTACAAAAGTGGCATGACAGTTAATGCTAACGCATTCCTCGAGAGCGACCTTGAGACCCTCAACACCGAGGAGGGCGCACGTGAGATTCCTCAGAGCTTGTGTGCTAACTGTACTAAATTGACAACAGTTAATATCTCCAGCACCGTGACCAACATCTTCCAAGATGCGTTTACCGGCTGTACAGCCCTTGAGCACATGGAACTCGGCTCACACATCAACTACATGGAGAAAGGTGGCGTGCCAGCCACAATCCAGAGCCTGAGAGTTCTCAATGTCACTCCTCCAGTGCTTGGAGCTGGAGTATTTGAGCCAAGCCAGAGCAATGTGGAGTGTGTGGTTGCAGCAAGTGCTGTTGACACCTACAAGGCTGCTCCACAGTGGCAATATCTCAACATCGTGGGCGACCCCAGCATCACTGGCGAGGGAACTACTCTGGGATGTCCCGATGGTCTTTACTTTGCTACTAAGGATGGACGACTCATGTATAAGAACGAGGAAGGCGACATCATCGACACCGAGTTCGGCACTGGCGAGCACGCATTTAACTTGCAGCTCTACAAGAACCGTGTGTATGTAGCCAGCGCAGGTCACAATTTCCAATATCAAGGTGCCGACGCGCAAGCCAACGGCGGTGACGGTGAGCTCTTCTATGTGAACAACACCGACGGCATGTGGTATCGCGTTACCGTTTTGAACAATGTGGGCTACAAGGCATTTGAGGACCCATTCTCGATGTATATCTCTGAGATTGACAACAAGATTTATATCGCCGACCGCAACGTGGGTATCCACGAGATGAGCGCCGACACCGTGGGTCTCTATGGTTCACAGCCTTTCTTCATGGAGAACAACTGGTTGCCTTACTATAACGACCAGATTACTTACGGAGCCATCGGCGCCGGCATGACCATGCGCGCCACCGACGTGATTGACGCCAACGGCACCACACGCAACAACGTTTACTGGGTTGCCAAGAAGTTTAACGGCTTCGGTATCTTCCGCTTCGACAAGAGCATGCTCTACACCGATGGTACCGGCGCCGAACACCCCGACAAGCAGTTGCCTGTCTATCTCGGCTATGTGCAGATGACAAGCTTCTATCTCGACGAGGAGAACGGATATGTTTACTTCTTTGTTCAGAAAGACCAAGTCAACAACTGCACGCCAGGTCTCTACCGCATACGACTGGCTACACTTGAGGAGAAGCAAGATCTTGCCACCGTACAAGATGATGCCATGCTCATCGATGATTCTCCAATTCTGCAAGAAGGCTCTGGCGACGAGGTAACTGGTATTACACAAATCACCGGCGATGGCTCGCACATCTACTGGGCTTACATCTCAAGCGAGGGTGGCACCGCACTGCCCGGCATGGTTGAGTATGACGCTGCCAACCCCTTGCACCACACTGGTATCAAGATGATTGACGCAGCTCCTGCCGACCCAACAGTGGCACCCACCATAACGTTTGCCGTTGAGGGTATCGCTGCCTATGGTGTAGCTGCCGCTAAGAGCAACAACCCAGGTCCTGTAGCTATTCCCGGCGATGTTGACGGTGACGGATATGTTACTGCCGCCGACGTGACCGCACTCTACAACTGGATGCTCAACAACGACGACACCGGTCTTGTTTATCCCGACCAAGATGGCGACGGAAACATCACCGCAGGTGACGTGACAGCTGTTTACAACGTCCTTCTCGGCAACTAATAGCAACTACTGAGAAGACTTGTTCAGAAAACAATATTTTTTCGACAAGACCATGCGAGAGTTTGGTCTTGTCGTTTTTTTTGCTTAACTTTGTCGCATAACTATTATTACACATTATTTTATCTTTAAAACATGAAAAAAATAACGTTCTTTCTACTTGCGTGTATTACAGCCTTTGCAGCTCATGCTGAGCCTGCTAATCCTACACCCATTACCATCAGCCAGCCCAATGGCGAGACGCTACAACTCAAGCTGGTGGGTGACGAATTCTACCATTTCAACACCACCATTGATGGCTATACCATCATCAACAACAACGGCACATGGGAATATGCTGTCAAGAATGGTGACCTGCTGCGAGCTTCGGGAGTTATGGCACATGACCCTGAATCACGCAACGCACTTGAGAAGCAACTGGTGGCATCGCTCGAGAAACGCATGGTTGACAAAGTGGCAACCTCGCAAGCTCACGACAATCGCGCCTCTCGCGACAAGAGAACCCGCGACAAGAAAGACCAGCAGCAATATGAGCCAGTTGTCGACTATAGCCTTTTTCGTGGGCTCATCATCCTTATAAACTTCAACGACAAGCAGTTCCAAATGGACGACCCCAATGATTTCTACAATCGGCTGTGCAACACCGAGAACTACACAGGGTTTTACCATAACGGACGCTTCCAGAGCTGCACCGGCAGCGTGCGCGACTACTACTACGACAACTCCATGGGTCAATTCGACCCCGTATTTGACATAGTGGGTCCTGTAAATCTCGATTACTCCTGCTATGAAGGCAACGACAAGGCAAGAGAGATTTTCAAAGCCGCCCTCGACGCTGTTGACGAGCAAGTAGATTTCTCGCTCTATGACGCCGACAACAATGGCGAGATCGACATGGTGTTCTTCATGGTTGCCGGTTACTCATCGAGCTACAGTGGCAACAACAGCGGCTACCTGTGGCCCCACATGAGTTACTTGATTAACTGGGGGGCGGGGTGGCCACCACAACCCTACGTTTACGACGGCAAGGAGATGGGCTCCTACGCCTCCTCCTGCGAGATTTACGGTTGGGAATCACAAGGCACCACCATGCCTAACGCCATCGGCACCATTTGCCATGAGTTTGGTCATGTGCTGGGACTGCCCGACCTCTACGACACCGACTACAGCAACAGCGGAGGCGAGAGTCACCACCCAGGCGAGTGGGACATCATGGCTGGAGGAAGCAGCAGGAACTATGGACGCACACCCGTTGGCTACAGCCTGTGGGAACGAGTAGAGTTAGGATTTGCCGACACTCCACCCGAGCTGTCCCTTGGCACCAAGTCACTCACTGCTATCAA
The DNA here is from genome assembly GCA_937892085.1 of uncultured Prevotellaceae bacterium. Taxonomy (GTDB): domain Bacteria; phylum Bacteroidota; class Bacteroidia; order Bacteroidales; family Muribaculaceae; genus Sodaliphilus. The sequence goes on along the minus strand of CALAVD010000258.1, from coordinate 813 downwards.
CACCAGCAATACCGGCTACCGTATGAGTACCCCAAATCCCGACGAATACTTCCTCTTCGAGAACCGCCAAGCCAACAAATGGGACTCCGCTCTGCCAGGGCACGGATTGGTAAACACACGCGTTGACACCAGCAACCCGCAAGCATGGTGGAGCAACACTGTGAACTGCAATCCCGCCCACAACTACTATGAGCTCATTCGTTCCTCGGGCACTGGCTCAGGCGAGGTGCCTTTCCCAGGTTCAAGAGAAGTGACATTTATCAACTCTTCAAGCTACCCAGCACTTGCTACATGGGCAGGTGAGGCTTGTGAATTTGGATTGAGCGACATAAGCGAAGACAACAAAGTGATTACATTTAATGTTGTCAACGATGTGCCACCACTGACTTTGGTCGAAGACTTTGAACTGATGCCAACAGGGCTTCCAACCAACGCCACTGGCGTGCCGGGAAATTTCGCCACCTGGAACTTCCCGAAAGCCAATGTGGTGGAATATAATGGCTCGCATGCTGCAGCACTGCAGATGCCTGGAGGCATCACTATGACCAGCGACATAAATGTGCAGGCCATAAAAATTTCTTTTAATGCAATCAACACATCGACAGTAGTGTCTAAACTGCAACTCTATTATTCAACTGATGAAGGTGCCACATGGAACTCATTAGGAACTACCAACGTGCTCCCAGGCTCTGATGGTGTAATAGCCTTGCACACTAACCTCGCCCCAAAACCCGTGCGTTTCAAAATCAACCGCTACTCGGGAGCCAAGTCGGTGGATCTGATTATTGACAACTTCACAATTTATTACTTCGA
>CALAVD010000257.1 GCA_937892085.1 uncultured Prevotellaceae bacterium | reverse complement strand
ATATCTTCTTTGTAAACAAAAGGCCCGGACATGAGTTCTCCCTTAGAGTTGAGAACTACATAGTAGGGTTGGGAGTTGGCGTTGAATTTCACTTCTTGCAGATAACTCCACTTGTCGCCTATTGTCCTTATTTTCTTCACAGCCTTTCCGTCTTTTTCTATTGTTATAGGCTTGTCGAGGTCAGTCTTGTCGTCAACCATGAGGCGGATGTGGGTGAAGTTCTCGCTCAGCTCATTCTTCACCTTGTCAACACCCATCACGGCACTTTCCATCTTGCGGCAGTTCACGCAGCCATAGCCCGAAAATTCCAGGAAAATGGGCTTGCCACTCTTCTCGGCGGCAGCGAAGCCCGCCTCAAAGTCGTCCCACTCTTTGATGGTCTCGGGGTTGGTGTTGTAGTCTTGTGTGTACATGGGTGGCACAAAGGCGCTGGTGGTGCGCAGCGGAGCTCCCCACAGGCCAGGGACTAAATAGGCAGTGAAAGCCAAGCTAATAATGCCGAGCATGAGTCTAACAACGCCAATCGGTTTCTTCTTCTCGCCATCGCTCTTGAGATGCAGCATTCCGAGCAGGTATAGTCCAAGAAGTCCGAATATCGCTATCCACAGCGCGAGGAAAGTTTCACGGTCGAGGATGTGCCAGCCGTAGGCAAGGTCGGCAACCGATAAAAACTTGAGCGACAATGCTAACTCCAGGAATCCCAGCACCACTTTCACGGTGTTGAGCCAACTGCCCGACTTTGGCAGCTTCTTGAGCATGGATGGGAACAAGGCAAATAATGTGAAAGGAATTGCTAACGCTAACGCAAAGCCAAACATACCCACGGTTGGACCTATCTTGCTGCCGCTCGTGGCAGTTTGAACGAGCAAAGTTCCGATGATTGGTCCTGTGCACGAGAACGACACAATCACCAGCGTGAATGCCATGAGGAAGATGCTCAGCAGGCCAGTGGTCTTCTCGGCGCGGCTGTCCATCTTGCTCGACCACGAGTCGGGAAGCTTGATTTCAAACGCTCCTAAGAATGAGATTGCAAAGAGCACCAGCAGCAGGAAGAAGATAATGTTGCACACGGCATTTGTGGCGAGGGCATTAAGTCCATTAGAGCCAAATATGCCAGTTACTAACAGTCCGAGTAGCACATAGATGACGATTATCGACAAGCCGTAGGTCACAGCACTGGTTATCGACTCGCGCTTGCTGCTGCCTTTCTTGAGGAAGAAGCTCACTGTGAGTGGAATGATGGGCCACACACAGGGGGTTATCAGGGCAATGAATCCGCCAAGGAAACAAGTCCAGAACAGGTACCACAAGGAGTTGCTGTTGCCCTCGGTGCCTTCGGCTTCCTTGTCGTTGAATTTTACTGGTGCCCACAGGTCACTCTTGGCATCTATTGATGAAGATGCGGTGGTCGGTGCCGCTGTCATCGAGTCGATGAGTGCAGCTTCCACGGCTGTCTCATCTATGGCATTCTCGTTGATGGTCTCTTCGTTGGCTTTTTTGTCTTTAGCGTCTTCTTTTGATTCGTCTTTGCTGCCCGCTGTGCCGCTGAAGTCAAATAGCTCACTGCCAGGTAAGCAGCCCGAGTCATTGCAGGCTTGATAACTGACTTCGCCTTCTATTGTGTACTTATCGGCGGTGGTGGTAAACTTTTGCGATAGAGTTACAGAACCGTCCCATTGCCGCACCTTCATTCCAAACATCTCGTCGTCGATTGTGGCAGGAGCCTTGCTGGGTTTAAGTCCTCCCACGAGCTTGATGCCATCTTTTTTGTCCCACTTGATGCTTAGCGGGATAGGACCTCCGTCGGGGGTGTCGTTGGAATATAGGTGCCATCCTTTGTCTATGTTGGCAGTGAAAGTTATTACACCATTTTTGTCATCGGTCATTTTCACGCTCTTTGTCCACTTCACTGGGTTTAGCATTTGCGCTTGTGAGGCAAAGGCTAATAGTGCTATCGCAAAGAGACAGTTAAGAAGTCTTTTCGTTTTCATATATTATATTGATTTTTGCTTTCAAAGCGCAAAGTTAATCACTATTTTATTTAATGCAATTAATATAACTCTAAAAAAAACCTAACATAATGCTATCAGTACGAAATTTATTCCTAACTTTCCGTCTTTGACAGTTGAATGTGATAATGTGTTGATATAGACACACTTACGCAGCGTGTAAATGTGCTTATCAAAATGGTTCGGGAAACTTTAACCTTTGTTAACTTTCCGGTAGAAGGCTCTCATGGTCGCGGCTTTGATGATTTGTGTGCTCACCTGGACGTCGGCCAGGGTTTGCAGTCTGTCGGTGAGGTCGTTACGCTGGAACATGGGAATGTAGTTGTTGCCCTGCACGAGTCCGAACTTGAAGTTGCGCAGGGTGTCAATGAGCCGGTCTATGGACACCTGCGGCATGTCGAGCTGTTTCTGCAGGATTTTGAGTGTCACCATGGCCAGAAAGCAGATGAGGAAGTGCGATTTGATACGCTCGCCGCGCCGCAGATAGACAGGCCTGGCGTCAAGGAAGGTTTTGGAGGTCCGGAACAGATGTTCGATTTCGTGGTGGAAGGACCGCGCGCGCAGCACTTCTGTGGCGTCATCGTCAAGTGAGGTCGCGTAGGCGTAGAATCCGTCAAAGCGTTCCTCCTTGTGGATGGTGTCATAGTCAATGGCCATTGATATTTTCTCGGCCGCCTCGCCTTTGCCGGTAAGATAGGTCGTTGAGACGTATCGTCGCGGGTCCTGTTGCGACTGGCGCGAGCGCGTCCGCTTGCTGCGCACGATTTTTTCGGCCTGCGCCACTCGCTCGGCGCGCTTGGCCTTGAGGTAGAGCGCGTAGTCATGGCAGTAGGTGACAATCACGCGTTCGGGGCGCGCCGTGTTTTTCTTGCCGTCGAGCCGCTTGTCGACAATGATTTCTTTGTAAAAGCGCGTATGCCGCTCTTTGTCGAGGTCCACCTCCGCGAGGTCGAAGATTTCCTGTCCCGGGGCGCTCTCATTGACGGCCTCGCGGTTCTTCCCGCGCCACGCGACCCTCCAGCCGCGGGTGTCCAGGGCCATGCGCTGGCGCGTTCGTCGTCGTCATAGCATACGTTCATCGCGGCGCCTGACAAAACGTAAGAAGGACGAACCAAAACTGGATAACCTACTTCATTGATGAATTCCTTGATGTCGTCCATTGACGTCAAGGCACGCCAAGATGGCTGGTCGATGCCGAGTTTGTCAAGCATGGCGGAGAACTTGTCGCGATTTTCGGCACGGTCTATGTTGACGGGGGAAGTACCAAGCACTGGAACGCCCTGACGATAGAGTTTCATCGCCAAGTTGTTGGGAATCTGGCCACCCATGCTAACGATGACGCCGCGAGGCTCCTCAAGTTCTATTACGTCTAATACGCGCTCAAGCGACAACTCATCGAAATAGAGACGGTCGCACATGTCATAGTCCGTTGAAACTGTCTCGGGGTTGTAGTTGATCATTATCGACTTGTAACCAAGTTTCCTCGCGGTTGTGATAGCATTGACGGAACACCAGTCAAATTCTACCGACGAACCTATGCGGTAGGCACCAGAACCAAGAACTACCACTGACTTCTCGTTCTTGTAATAGTTGATGTCGTGACCTTTGCTATGATAGGTGAAATACAGGTAGTTCGTCAGTTCGGGATGCTCGCTCGCTACCGTATTTATACGCTTCACGCTTGGAACTATGCCACGAGACTGACGATAGTGACGAACAGCAAGGTTCTCACGCTCCATGTTGGTACCACTGGGCTTCAAGACGAAACGGGCTATCTGGAAGTCGGAGAAACCATAACCTTTGGCTTTGACCAACAATTCGTCGGGAAGATCTTCAAGACGATTGTATTCGGTCAATTGGTTCTTCAAATCTACTATGTTTTTCAAGCGGGAGATAAACCAGGCGTCTATCTTTGTCAATTCCTCTATGCGATCTACGCTGTAACACTCTTCCAATGCCTGGGCGATGGCAAAGATGCGAAGGTCGGTCGGGTTGCTCAACTCATAATCCAAATCGCTGAA
>CALAVD010000256.1 GCA_937892085.1 uncultured Prevotellaceae bacterium | reverse complement strand
ATACGAGATTCAAGTGTGACTGGAGTTCAGACGTGTGCTCTTCCGATCTAAGAATGTGTTGCCTTTATTCTCACTCCAGTCTTCGATAAACGAAAAAACTATAAACGAAAAACGAAAAAACGAAACTGTGCGTGACGAGTTGAAAATAAAGATATCGCTGCTTCCTTCCAGTCCAGGTGTGTATCAATACCTGAACAAGGAAGGCACGGTTATTTATGTAGGTAAGGCTAAGAACCTCAAGCGGCGTGTAAGCTCTTATTTCAACCGCGTGCATCCGGTGGTGCGCACCAACCTTCTCGTGCGCAACATCTGGGACATGAAATACATCGTTGTCAACAGCGAGGAGGAGGCCCTTGACCTGGAGGCAAATCTCATCAAAGAGTACCAGCCGCGCTATAACGTGCTGCTCAAAGACGATAAGTCCTACCCCTGGATTTGCGTCACCAAGGAGTTGTATCCTCGCGTGTTCCTCACCCGCGAGAAACACACCAAGGGCGCTAAATATTTCGGCCCATACCCAAAAACAGAGGTGGCACATGCTTTGGTCGATACCATCAGGCACCTCTACCCTATCCGCACATGCCGCCACGCCCTCACCCAAGAAAACGTGGAAAGCGGCAAATACAAGCTGTGCTTGCAGTACCACATCAAGAACTGCGAGGGATGTTGCCAGGGAATTGTTTCACATGAAACATACGCGGGATATATCGAAAATATCACCAAAATACTCAATGGCGACACCAAGCAAGTGAGCGATTTCCTCATGCACGAAATGATGGCAAGAGCCGAGGAATTGAAATTTGAGGAGGCTGAATTGCTCAAGCGCAAGTACCAACTTTTGGAGAATTATCGAGCTAAATCGGTAATTGTGAATCCGTCAATTCATAATGTTGAAGTGTTCTCGATAGTGCGTGACGAGGCTGCCGCTTTCGTCAACTTCATGCATGTGCGCAACGGTGCCATCGTGCAGAGCATGACGGTGGAATATAAGGTGCAGGATGCGGGGTCCGACGAGACCGATGAGGAGATTCTCTCTACTGCTGTGCGCGATATGCGGGAGCGATTCAGCGACACCTTCAAGCACGACAAGGTGAAGGAAATATTAGTGAATATAGTCCCTGATTTTGAGATTGAAGGTATTGAATATGTAGTGCCGCAGCGTGGCGACAAGCGCAAACTGGTGGCTATATCACTCAAGAATGCGGAGCAATATCGCACCGAAAAACTCAAAATGATGGAGAAACTCAACCCTGAGCAGCGTGCAACACGCACCCTCACCACCATGATGAATGACCTCCACCTCAATGAGCTTCCGCGCCACATCGAGTGCTTCGATAACAGTAGCATCTCAGGAACCAATGCTGTGGCGTCGTGTGTGGTGTTCCGCAATGCCAAGCCGTCGAAGAAAGACTACCGCCATTTCAACATCAAGGAGGCTGACGGCAACGATGACTATGCGCAGATGCGGGAGGTTATCAGTCGGCGATACTCGAGATTGATGAGCGAGGGTGCCGAGCTGCCGCAACTCTTAGTGGTGGATGGTGGAAAGGGGCAGCTCAATGCTGCTGTTGAGGTGCTCGATGAACTGGGGCTGCGTGGAACAATAGCCACCATTGGCATCGCCAAGCGCCTCGACGAGATATATTTCCCTGGCGACAGCGTGCCATTATATATCGATAAAAACAGTGAGACGCTGCGTGTCATACAAAAACTACGTGACGAGGCGCATCGCTTTGGCATCGCGCATCACCGCAACAAGCGCAGCAAGTCGCAGGTGCATAGCGTGCTCGACGACATCAAGGGAATAGGTCCCAAAACACGCCTTGCTTTGCTTAAGCATTTTAAGAGCGTGAAACGCATCAAGGCTGCAAGCGAGGATGAAATTTCGCTCGTGGTAGGAGCCGCAAAAGCAAAAATTGTGATAAATGCACTTGCCGAAGCTAATGCTGAGTGATGTGTGTCGTTAAACTAAAAAGAAAACTATAGAAAAGCGTTGTCAACAGAAAATAGGGGAGTGGTGCTGTTTTTTAATTTTTCTGTCACTTTTTTCTTGAACAGGCAAAAAAGCTGTTAAATGTTTGTTTAACAGTGGTTTTAGTGGTTTTTTCGGCTTTTTTATCGGTTTTTAGCAAGGTTTTTTGGCGATTTTTTTCATCTTCCGAGTAAATATACAGTTCTCGTACACTTATTTTTGGTGGTATTTTCCAAAAATATATTCTTTAATTTTTTCAATTGAGAAAAAAACGCTATCTTCGTAAAAAAATTTTTGATACCAAAAAACTCTCAATCATGATTAACGTTTTCCACATAGTATCAAACAAGGCGTGGGGTGGGGCAGAGCGCTATGCCAGCGACTTAGTGGCTCACATGCGTCACGACCCCAATTTCTATGTTGAGGTTGTGAGCGCCAAGCACGACAACATCATTGAGCAGTTTCAGAAGATGGATATCCCCGTGTCAATATTGCCTCTAAAGGGTATAAGGGATTTAGACAGCCCAGTGCGTCTGGCAAGGATGCTCAAGAAAGGCAAGAACATAGTGCATGTTCACACCTATCGCGACGCTCTAACGGCTGTCATGGCACGCATCATCAGTGATAACCCTAACACCAAGGTGGTATTCACTCCTCATCGCCTGAAACGTCCCTCGTTCAACTATGTGTCGAAGAAAATTTACCGCAGTATCGACCAGTATGTGTTTGTGTCGCAGTTTGCCTACGACTACTTCGCCCTTCATGCGCCCCGCATCAAGAAGCAGCAGAGCCAGGTTATCCCCGAGAGCGTGCTAAATACCGACACCAGCGCTCACGCGCAGGTGCCCAATCTGCGTCAGGAGTTGGCGATGCGCGACGACCAGGCACTGATTATGTTTCACAGTCGCTTGTGCCGTGATAAGGGTATCGACGTGTTGCTCAAGGCGTTAACACTCAGCGACAGCGACAGCTACAAGCTTGTGTTGCTGGGTGAGGGCCAGCCCAAGGCAGTGTCTCGCATCAAGAGCTTCATTATTGAGAGTAAACTCGTGGATAACGTGAAACTGCTGGGCTTTCAACGTAATGTGCATGACTACCTCAAGCAGTGCGACTTCGGTGTGCAGCCGTCAACCATCGCCGAGGTGCAGGGTATCAGCAACCTCGAGTATATGAAACATGGCAAACCCATCATCACCACCAACAATGGCGCACAACCCGAGTACGTCGTTGACCGTGAGAACGGACTGCTTGTGAAGCCCAACAATGTAGAGCAGCTGGCCGAGGCCATCACACTGCTGTGCAACGATAAGGAACTGCGACTGAAACTCGGAGCACGAGCGAAGCTCGACTTCGACACCAAACTCAATTACGACACTTTCTACAAAAAAATTACTACTCTATATACTTCTTTAACCTCTTAAGTATCAAGGTGTAATATTCTTTCTACACTCTGCTGCGCAAAATAAAAAAATAGGGTAGTGGTGATAAAAATTTGCAGATTAGAGAAAAATGCTTAACTTTGCAGTCGCTATTAGGCAACGGGTAGATTCCAGAGTGGCCAAATGGGGCAGACTGTAAATCTGCTGCGTCATCGCTTCGGTGGTTCGAATCCATCTCTACCCACGTTTAGAAAAAATCCTCAACCTGTGCTCAGGTTGAGGATTTTTTAGTTCATTGTTAAGAGGGGAGAGGGGAGAGGTGAGAGGGAGAGGGAGAG
>CALAVD010000255.1 GCA_937892085.1 uncultured Prevotellaceae bacterium | reverse complement strand
ATATCCTAATTCTTTCATATGCTCATATGTTTTTTTTGTTTCTTCACTTAAATCTAATGGAATATATGTATTAATTGTCACATTATCACAAATGGATAGGTTTAATTTTGTTTTATTATATGGTTCATATACTTCATATTTTATATTTTTTTCTGATATTTTATTAGTTATATTTTCACTTTTTAATAAATCAGTATCACCATAAAATTCATAAGGAATATTCAGCTCTGTTCCTCCATTGTAATTGGTATCATCATCATTCTTTGCTTTCTTTTTTTTGTTCTTTAATATATAATTAAATAGGTGTAGAAAATGAAAAATATCTATAATTATGAATATGATGAATTAAATAATTTTTTGATAGAATTAAAAGAAAAGTCATATCGTTTAAAACAAATATGGCAGTGGCTTTATAAAAATAAAGTATTATTAAGGGATGTCTATAATTTCGTGGAATATGAGTTGAGAATTTGAATCTTTTGAGTAATTTTGCGGCACAAAACAAAATTAGCAATTATGAGACACTTTTTAGTTTCAATTTTTATTTCCTTAGCGATTGCACCTTTTGCTATTGCTGATAATGACAACAAAATCAACCAAGAGTGGCAGCAATGCGTGTTGGCTGCTGTTGACTCTTTCCCAATTAACGGGGGATACTACACTGGTGCAAGCCCTAACGAAACTTTCAAGAAAACTGCTTGGAAAGGCATGCATCAAGCCTATAAAATGGCACTTTCCGACCCATGGCCAATGCTCGACCTGAAACTTGCGCAACCCTCCTTCTGCTCCAGCGCTACCTACCTCGCTCTAATCAAAGCACTGCTATTGTGGGACAAAGAGCACAAAATATCACGTGAAGCGTGGCTGGCGATGAAGCCCTTTGTGGGAATCGTCGATAACATGAACCCACAAGGCTACTACCAGAGCGACGGCGAGGGATTCTGGGGACGCATGAACGGCAACGGACCAGCAGTGGCGGTGACCATACATGAGATGAAAGCCGGTTACAACTTTACAGCCTATCGGGGCGCCAAAACCAATGCGTGCAAAGAGACCCCTGACGAGCGTTACCTCACCGACGACGAGTGGCGCAACCACCCCGTGTGGCAGCAAGCACAACCTGGCGACTTCATGAAAATCTTTTGGAACAGCAATGACGACAGCGGCGCTATCATTGGCGACAACGGCATCAAAGGCGACCTGCAAGAGCACGGCCATAGCGTCATCTTCCTGGGCATCGACAACGAGGGCTACGTCACCTACTGGAGCAGCAACGGTCCTGGCGACAATCCAGCTGACATGGGCTACAGCACAGGCCGTTGCGACAAGACCAAGATTCAACGTGTGGTTGTTAGCCGCATCCTCTTCCCAGAAAAATTCGATAACGCCAAGAAAATTGTTCCAAAGAATGTGAACCAATACATCTACGACCTCAACGGCAAGAAACACAGCACAACCAAAGAACTCAAGAAACACACCGGAATAAAATGATAGAAAGCAATCCCAACCTGAAAGAGTACAAGCAGGCGTTCTACCTCTCGGCAGGTGAGTGCAACCCACAAGCCGAGATGCCGCTCACACTGCTCATGAACCGAATCATCGAAGTCGCCACCAATCACGCCAACTCGTGGGGAGTGGGCTACGCCCGCCTCATCGAGGACGGCCAGGGATGGGTGCTCTCGCGCGTCACCATTGAGATGAAACGCTATCCGCGAGTTGACGAGTGGTACTCGCTAACAACCTGGATTGAAGACTACAACCGACACTTCTCGCAGCGCAACATGGAAATCGCCGATGGAGAGGGCAACGTAATTGGCTACGCACGAACAATTTGGGTTGTGATAAACCTCAAGACTCGAGAGAGCGTTGACATCTCAAAACTCAGCTACATCAGCGAGAACGTGTCGCAGCACCTCTGCCCCATCGAGCCACAGAGTCGTCTCAGGCCTTTCGAGCCGACACGCACCGAGAACTACCGATTCCGCTACACCGACATCGACTTCAACGGACACGTCAATACCGTGCGCTACCTTGAGCACCTTGTCAACACCTTCCCCATGCAATGGCACGCCGAGCACTTCATCGAGCGCATGGAAATCGCTTTTGTAAAGGAAGCTTACTACGACAGCGAGGCACATATCACCATCGACGACAGCGACCCAATGAACGTGCGTCTCGACATCAACGCCGACGGCACTCCCCGCGTGCGCTCACGATTCATCTTCCAAAAGCGCACCGATTGAATAATCCACGCTAAAACACAACATTGATGTTTATTGACTTGGGCGCCAGCATCGAAGATACATCAATTGGGTGACACGATTTATTATTGTGGCGATAGTTGCTCCTAAACAGGTCCATAAACTCGTTGACTGGATCCAGCACGAAACACACCACATGGCCGAACAAGACACTGCCCAACAAGCGATAATCATTATGCACAATGCGGTGCTTGATTTTATAGAACTGTTCACCGATTATCGAGCCCACAACGGGCGTGATTATCAGGTCTTGAATCGATGGATATTCCATGAAAGCCTCGATGCCGTATTCCCAGAACAACGTAGAAATGCTTAGGGAGTATAATGCCGATTGCCATGTATTGAACCCCTGTGAGCGTGCACTCATGTAATAGGCCGCCCCGCCATAGGGATGCAACACATAGTTGAACACCCAGTTGTCGCGATCCCACACAGCGCCTTTCTTCACATGCATCCACCATCGCTTGAAAAAAGGCGTCTCGCGCAGTTTTGTCTTATTCCAAGCGGTAGCATTTTCCGGTAATAATTCGAGAACTCCAAGTGCGGTCAATCCGCCTCCGAACAGGGCTATCGTGTTTTGCGTCAGTCGTCGTTTATTTGGACAAGAAAAAGATTTTGAGTATGGAAAGTCATAGATATCCAAGGTGGATTTATCAAGTTGATTTATCAGGCAAGTATCAACTGTTACAACTTCATTGCTGCAAGGTTGCTGCGCCGAGATAACTGTGGAGTCGGCATGTTGTCGCGTGTCATAGAACTCAATCAAGATAGAATCACTTTCTTCACAGCCTAAATAGACATCTTGCTCTGCTTGTGGTATCATAACAAGCAGACACATTATCGTGAAATTCTTAAACATGGTTGATTTATTATTGGGCCGTAGCTTGCCGGTACTTTAGTACATTGATTTGATAAGCCACATAGGCATCAGTGCGACTGTCAAGTGCTTGCTGATAAAGCAGTTGAGCCTCAAGCAGGTCGCTCATCTTAGTGATGCCGGCATTGTAATAGTCACGGTTGAGCCTTAAATTTTCTTCGGCTTGCTCAATGCTGTGATTGGCTATTAATATCTGCTGATAGGCCTCATTTACGTCATTCCAGGCACTCTGCATGCGAATGGTGAGCAGTTCAGATTTTTCAGCCATCTGGTCTATGGCGTTTTGTCGCTGCAATTCGCTCCGCTTGATTGCGTGAGAGCCTCCCCACCAACCGCTTATGGGGATGGACACAGTGGCAAACACCATTGCGAAAGAGCGGTTATTATCAAGCAAATTGTGATAGTTGTAGCCTGCACCCACTGCTACCGTGGGCAAGTTTTGACCCATGGCCATTTTCTTATTTAATGTTGCAGCCTCCACTTGCTTGCCAAGTAATTGGTATTCAGTGAGGGACGGCAGTGCCACACCGGGATTTACATAAACCACAGGCTCGATGACGAGGCAGTCAGGAGCCTCGACTATAAAGGTTGTGTCATTTAATCCACAATGCTGGCTGAGCAATAGCTTGACAAGAGCGTAGCCGTTATTTAATTTCAACCTTTGACTCGCCAATTCATTTTGACGCAATTGCACTTGCAACAAGTCGTTGCGCATTGCCACTCCCACCCTCACGGCAATATCCACATCCTTATGAATGCCGGTGAGCAAGGTATCAACGGCTTGCAAGGTTATTGCCTTTTGCCGTAGAGAGATCAGTTGCCAATAATATTGTTCAGTTGACAAATCGACCTCGCTCTCGGTAAGTGCCAGTTGCAATTCGCTCACCTCTTGTCCCACTTTTGCTAATCGGTTACCATTGATAATTTGCCCTCCGGCAAAAACAGGTTGCATAAGGGTTACGCCCGCAATGGTTCCTTTTTTCATCATCGAGATATTTATGGGATTACCGAGTGAAGCCAGCATTTCAGCGGGTAATAGCGCCTCTAATGAGGGCAATAACGATGAGGGCAAAATCTCCGACGGATTCACTGTCATTGAAGCCATACCCTTATTGGCATTGAATGTCAACCCAGTGGCACTAACCGAAGGGAAATATTTGGTGTAAGCCTCAGCGCGTTGTTGCCCGGCGGCGGCAATGTTTCGCCGCGCCTGCGCAAGGGCATGGTTATTTTGTCTTGCAGCTGATTTCAGTTGGTCAAGAGTATAGGTGGCTTGCGCGTTGCCGCTAAATACCGCACACCCGATGATTGTAATTGCGATTATAGTTTTAAATCTCATTTTTTTCTTGTATTTCGTTGTTAGATTCAGTCTTTCCCCTCTCTCGTCTTACCATGCTATACCCGATAGGCAGCACTGTAAGGATAAAAAGCATGGTGATGAGCGTGCCATAGAAAATAACGTTACCCATTGGT
>CALAVD010000254.1 GCA_937892085.1 uncultured Prevotellaceae bacterium | reverse complement strand
ATGGGGACGATAGTAAAGCACCGCCAATATTTGACGCCAGCATCGATGAGCAGCTGTTTAGTCTCTTCAAGGTGGTTGATGTTGCGCCTATTGACGCATGTTATCACGTCCCACTCGAGGTACTTGACCTGCGCCATGAGGCGAATAGCCCGCATAGCGCGGTCAAAGCTGAGGGGGTTGTTACGCAGCCAGTTGTGGTGGGCGGCGGTGCCGTCGAGGTCCACTGCCATGCTGTCGATGCCCGCCTCGGCAAGAGCGTTTATCATCTTCTCGTCGAGTAGATAGCCGTTGGTGACCAGTCCCCACTGGAATCCGCGCCGCTTTATCTCTCGCCCACACTCCGCAATGTCGTGCCGCACCAGGGGCTCGCCACCCACAGTAGAGACCATGATGGTGGCAGGGTCTTGGTGCTGTGCTATCTCATCGAGAACCGGCAAGAACTGCTCGAGAGGCATCTCTGTGGCTTGCAAGTCTTTAGCGCAGTCGCTGCCGCAATGACGACACGAGAGGTTGCAGCGCAAGGTGCACTCCCAGAACAACTGTTCTAAGGGATGCTCTCGACACAGTCGCTCGTTCTCGTGCCTTGCCCCTTCGAGTGCCATGATAAGGTTGCGGTCCATGAGTTATTTTGTTTTTGTTGCAACAATATTGCTTCAGACAGAACGATTATGAGCTAAAAGTAATGAGATTTAGTCGTCAATTCCTAAACGCTTGAAGTTAGGGTCGTATTTTATCTCCATGCCATTATCGAGTGTCACTTCATACTCGCCATAGCTGTCTTTATCGATTTTTACGACATAGGCTTCAGGTTTTATCGATTTCACATCATCGATTATTCTCTGACCAACTACCGAAGCGGATAGTCCAGAAAGACATTCTATCTCCTTGATGTTGCCGTCGGTGTCAAACTCCAGTTTCTCACCCGAATTCAGCCACACTTCCACATCATCTTCTTCGACTTTCATTCTTACTATGTCTTTACCTGGCAGTTTGTTGTTGATGAAATCCTTAGCCAACTGAGGCAGCTTTTCGATATCGACTGTTGCCTTTGCATCACGAGCTGGGGCATTAGAGGCAGTTTGCTCATTGCTTGCTCCATTGTTGCCCTCTTGTCCTCCATTGTTGCACGACACTACAAGTGATAGTAATGTCACAATCATAAATGTACTAATAATGTTTCTCATATATAAAATTTTAAAGATTAACCTTCTGTAGATAATTCCTCGTGCGACGAGTTCCTACTCATCAAGGTTTAGCTATTGTTGAAAATATTTTCCAAAGATACAAAAAAAATAGAAACCAAGAAAAAAAATAACAGGAAAATCGAGTCTCCTGCATAATCCTGTGTTTAATGTTGATAGCTAACGAGCATCGAAGACGCTGAATGCTTCGCAGAAGCTATTTGTCAGTAAGACCAAGCAAGGAGGCTGTTGCAAAACTACCAATCTGCAACAGCCTCCGATGTTACTACCTTACACAGTCTTTTACAGGTGTACCGAAAAATCAATAAGATTTCTCCTGCCGATATTTTTTATTTCAGATAATCGCTTTTGGAAAGAGGTCGAGGAACACAGTGGGGAATGGGGTCTCAAACTCCAGCTCCTCGTGGGTGATGGGATGGATGAAAGCGAGACGGAAAGCATGAAGCCCCAAGCGTCCGAGAGAGTCCTCGATACTGCCATACTTGTAATCGCCCACAACGGGATGCCCCAACACTTCCATGTGCACACGAATCTGGTTTTTGCGACCAGTGTTGAGATGTAGCTCTATGAGCGAAAAGTCGTCGTTGCTGTCAAGCAGCCACCAGTCGGTGCTTGCCCACTTGCCGCCATTGTTGAACGGGCTGCTGACGACCTTGCGCGAAGGGGTGTCGCGCAGCCAGCTCTCGATGTGCCCGTGGTCTTCCTCCATAGGCCCTTCAACCACTGCGACATAACGCCTGTCAAGGACGCAAGAGTGCCAACTATTCACCATCATCTGCTGCACTTCCACACTCTTGGCATAGACCATCACTCCCGAGGTACGGGTGTCGAGACGATGCACGACGTGGGCTGTGCAATGCTGCTTGGTCGATGCCAAATACTGGTCGAGGAGGATTTTCATGTTGAGGCTTCCTCGCCCCACTCCCATTGAGAGCACACCATCGGACTTGTCAACCACTATCAAGTACTCGTCTTCGTAAAGAATGCCAAAGAACCTGTCGAAATTCTTCATGGGCATGAAACGCGGGTTCTTAGTCACCTCAACCACCATGTCGGGCTTCACCTCAAAATTAAACTGTTTCTCTACCCTACCGTCAACTTTCACCATTTCATGACTGAGCAAGCCCTTAGCCTTGTTGCGGCTGATTCCATCCATCTTCTTGAGGATGAAATCGAGCAAAGGCATCGTCTCGGCAGCAAGGAACGTGGTGACTTTCATCTTATTGCGAGGCACATGAGGTCCGTTATATGAGAATCGGCGATATCCTATATAACTCCTTAGATGGTAAAAATAAGGAAGAAGCTGTTTTGAATGTAGTAGAAAACACTAGCTTAGACCAAAGACTTCAAATATGCAATTATTTCGCTGAAAAATATGGAAAATCATTATATTCAGAACTAAAATCAAAATTAAGTGGATACTTTAAAAATATAGCAATTCACCTTTTCTTACATCCAATCACATTTGTAGCAAAAAATCTCAAAAAAGGTTTAAAAGGTTTCAGTGCTGACGAAACAGTAGTATTAGAAGCCTTAACTTCACACACTCAGGAAGAATTGAGACAAATTGAAGAAGCTTTCAAAGCAGAGACAGGTAAAGATCTAAGCAAGGAGATTGAAAAGAATTTTTCAGGTAGTTTAAAAAAGAATTTGATAAATTTATTAAATGTTCCAAGAGGAGAGAATCACAATCCTGATAAGGCAAAATGTGAAAAACTTGCTCAGTTACTCAAAGACGTAGGGGAACCAAATTGGGCAGGAGATGAAAATGTGTTTAAAGAAGTTTTTATTCAAAGCTCACCTGAAGAGTTGGTTCTAATTGGAAGATATTATTTAAAGAATACTGGAAATAATATGCTTGATGTTATTGATCAAAAAGTATCAGGTAAAAATAAAACTTTATTAAGAGAAGTATTATTCAATAATATAATACCACAAGAACTATATGCAGAAAAAGTTTATTTGGCAATAAAAGGTTTAGGAACTAATAATACTTTACTTAATAGAGTACTTGTTGCAAGAAACGAGATAGATATGGATGAAATCAGAGATTTTTATCAGGCAAAATACAATGTTACTATGAGAGAAGATATTATGGGAGATACATCAGGAATTTACCAAACTTTATGCTTAGTTTTAGGCCATTGCAATTAATCGATTAATATTTACAAAGTTTAGTATAATTATTATTGGGTTAAAAATAACATTATATTAATTTTAATAAATAATTAAATAATTTATATTATTAAAAAATCATTATTTAATAAATAAATTAATAAATAACTATTATTTTAATATAATAAATGGGGATTGGGGATTGGGGATTGGGGATTGGGGATTGGGGATTG
>CALAVD010000253.1 GCA_937892085.1 uncultured Prevotellaceae bacterium | reverse complement strand
ATGTTATAACCGCCTTCCACGAGGCGCCGCAGACTCTCGACAGCAAAGTCGGGAGTGCCGAAAAATACTATTCTAAGGTCGTCTTTAGATATCATTTTTATATATTTTTCTAGAAATTCTAGACTTACTAGAGTTTCTAGTATTTCCAAATTGTGCATTATGCATTATGCATTGAACTAATCGTAGCTGTAGTGCTTTAGCACTTCGCGGTAGGAATTGAAAATCTTTGACTTAGAGACAAATCCCACATATTTGCCCTTCTCCACTACCGGCAAGTTCCACGCTTTGGTCTCGTCGAAGGTCTTCATCACCTGCTCCATGGGAGTTCCCACCTCGATTTGCGCCGGTGGCGACGACATGAAGCGCTCCACATAGATGCGACGATACAGGTCGGGGCGGAACATGATGTTGCGTATGTCGTCGAGAAGCACCACACCTAACAAGCGACCCTCGTCGTCGGTGACAGGAAAGAGGTTTCGGGAGCTCTGCGCTATCACATCCACCATCTCCTTGAGGCTCATCTTGGGGTGCACAGCGATGAAGTCGGTTTCTATTACACTGTCAATTTTAAGCAGCGTGAGCACCGACTTGTCCTTGTGATGCGTAAGCAACTCGCCACGCTTCGCCAGACGGCGGGAATAGATGCCGTAGGGCAACAAAATGCGCGAGGTGAGGTAAGACACCACCGAGACGATGAGCAACGGCAAGAACAAATCGTAGCCACCGGTCATCTCGGCAGTGAGGAAGATTGCCATGAGGGGAGCGTGCATCACGCCAGCCATCACTGCCGCCATGCCCAGCAAGGCGAAATTCTTGTGCGACAATGGCAGAGACTGATCCACCACACCCAGGGAGTTGAGCAGAAAGGCGAAGAAGAAACCCGCCATGCACCCCACGTAGAGCGAGGGGGCAAACGTACCGCCCACACCGCCACCGCCATTGGTGGCACTGGTGGCAAACACCTTAGTGAGACACAAGCATCCCACAAGGCCCACAGCCCACCACACGCTGTTGCGGTAATCGTAGAATATGCTGTTGTCGAAGAGAGGCGTCACATCGCCATTGAGAAGACTGTTAATAGCGCCATAGCCCTCACCATAGAGAGCCGGAAAGAGGAAGATGAGCAAGCTGAGAATTATCGCACCAATGGCAAACCGCACCCAGTGATTGGTGATGTGGGCAAACATATTCTCCATCATCTCTATCGTCTTGTTGAAGTAGAAGGAGACAAAGCCACAGAACAGTCCCAGCAAAATCACAAACGGGATGCGCGAGGTGAAGAACGGCTCGCTCTGAGAGAAGAAAAACTCCACATTATAGCCAGTGAAGGCGTAGGCCACGGTAGCACCTGTCACCGAGGCGATTATCAGCGGCACCACCGACCTCGAGTTAAGGTCGATAAGCAGCACCTCGATGGTGAACAACACTCCTGCGATGGGAGCTTTGAAGATGCCGGCAATACCTGCCGCCGCACCGCAGCCCACAAGGAGCATGAGGGTTTGCGGCGATAGTCTGAAAAACTGCCCTAAGTTGGAGCCTATGGCAGCTCCGGTGAACACGATAGGTCCCTCGGCACCCACCGAACCACCAAAGCCTATGGTTACCGACGACGACACTAACGAGGCATACATGTTGTGAGTCTTCAAGCGGCTCTTGCGCAGGGCAATAGCATATAGCACTCGCGTCACGCCATGATATATATCGTCCTTGATGATATAGCGCACATACATCCCCGCAAGCAGGATGCCCACTACAGGGAACACTAAATACTCGTAGTTGCCACCAGCGATGTGGACATGCCGGGTGAGAATGCCTGAAATAAAGCCGATAAGAAACTTGAGCAGCACAGCGGCAAGTCCTGAGACAACACCCACCACCAGTGCGAGCATCACCACGAAGGTCTTTTCCTTGATGTGATTCTCACGCCAGCGACGCAGCGAAGCAAGCCAGTGAGATGCGCCTTGCTCCACTGGCTCATCAGTATTCTTATTTACCTTGCCGTAACTATTCATCACACTCCCTTGCCAGTAACAACGATTTTAATGGTGTAAGCTAAAATCTTCACGTCGTTCAGCAGCGACATATTCTCAATGTAGAGCAGGTCGTAGTCGAGGCGCTCAAGCATCTCATCAACGTTGCGGGCATAGCCAAATTTCACTTGCCCCATCGACGTGATGCCCGGACGCACCTGATGCACAAGCAGATAGGCGGGCTTGCGTGCCACAATCTGGTCGATGTAGTACTGACGCTCAGGACGCGGACCCACGAGCGACATGTCGCCCTTGAGCACGTTCCAGAACTGCGGCAGCTCGTCGATGCGGAACTTGCGAAGCACGTGCCCCACACGCGTGATGCGCGGGTCGTTGGTGCTCGAGAGCTGGGGACTGTTGTCTTTCTCGGCATCAACGACCATCGAGCGGAACTTATAGATCTTAAACGGCTTATTGTGATAGCCCACACGCTCTTGCGAGAAGATTATGGGGCCGTGAGAGTCGAGTTTTATGAGTATCGCCACGGTTATATATACTGGCAGCAGTAGCACCATCATTATTGCCGACACCACAATGTCGAGCACACGCTTGATGTTCTTGCCACCCTCGCTCATGGTGCTGCCACTCACATCCACCAGCGGGTCGCCATAGAGGTTGCTGAACCTTGCACGCGACATGAACACGTTGTTCTTGTCGGGAGTCATCTTTATGGGGAGGTTCAAGGCATAAAGGCTGTCGATCACCGACAACATCTGCTCCATGTTCTGCTTGGTGGGCACCACTATCACCTCGCTCACCTCCTGCTCCTTGCACGCCTGCATGATGTTGTCGAAGCTATACACTGGCAGCGCAATTTCCTTGACTCTGTTCTCTCCTGGCAAGTCAACAAAACCCACCACATTGTAGCCGAAGGTGTTGATATTCTTCCTCAAGCGCTGATAGAACGAGAATCCCGAAGCACCACTGCCCACTATCAATGCCCGGAACTGCAACTGCCCGGTCCTGATGCGGCGAGTGCACTCGTTTGTGATCATCAGCCTCACAAAATATACTACAAAGAACAGCGTGCCTAAAAGCACGAATATCACCTCATAGTTTGCAGTGCGGCTCTCCACCATGTCGTTGATGAGCGCCACAAGAATCACAATAAAACTGTTACAAATCGAGCTCAGCAGGGTGATAATGAACTCCTGCAAGCGCGACTTGCGGTAAGGCACATTGTAATAACCTGAGATATAATACACAAACATCATGAGCAACGGGAACAAAATCTGCCCCATCACCACATTGTATGAACTGAGGAAAGAATACAGCGACAGATGACCTTTTACGAACCCAAAATGGTAACGTAACAGGTTGAACAGGAACCATGCCACATTCGACGACACGAAATCGCCAAGCACATACCTAAGCCGTTGTCGCTGTTCACCAGTCATTGTTTAGTTATCAGTTTTCAGTTTCTTCTGGAAATCATAGAAATTCTATATTATCTAAAATCACTTAAAACTTTATACTTACTACTTTGTACTTTATACTTACTACTTTGTACTTTATACTTAC
>CALAVD010000252.1 GCA_937892085.1 uncultured Prevotellaceae bacterium | reverse complement strand
CTCATGGAGGTGTGCCGCATGCGAAACACCCCTGTCATCATTTTCGTCAACAAGCTCGACCGCGAGGGTCGCGACCCCTTCGACATCCTCGACGAGCTGGAGCAGGAGTTGAAAATTTCGGTTCGGCCACTCACATGGCCCATCAACATTGGTGCCAATTTTAAAGGCGTATATAACATCTATGAGCAAAGCCTCGACCTGTTCAAGCCCGACAAGCAACACGTCACCGAGCGCGTGGAGATTGACGACATCAATTCGCCCGAGATTGACAAACAGGTGGGAGCCGACGATGCCCAAAAGCTGCGCGACGACATCGAACTCGTCGATGGCGTGTATCCCGACTTTGAGGTCAACGACTATCTCGAGGCTCAAGTAGCGCCAGTGTTCTTCGGCTCGGCACTCAACACGTTTGGTGTGAAGGAGTTGCTCGACTGCTTTATCAAGATTGCTCCGTCGCCCAAGCCAGTGCAGGCCATCGAGCGTGTGGTGGAGCCCAGCGAGGAAAAATTCACAGGCTTCGTGTTCAAGATTCAAGCCAACATGGACCCCAACCACCGCAGCTGCATCGCATTCGTGAAGATATGCTCGGGAGTGTTCCGCCGCAACAGCACCTACCTGCATGTGCGCAGTGGCAAGACCTACCGCTTCAGTGCTCCCACCGCCTTCATGGCGCAGCGCAAGGACGTGGTTGACGAGGCGTTCCCTGGCGATGTTATTGGCTTGCCCGACAGTGCATCTTCAAGATTGGCGACACACTCACCGAGGGTGAGAACCTGCATTTCAAAGGCTTGCCCAGCTTCTCGCCCGAGATGTTCAAGTATATCGAGAACAGCGACCCCATGAAGACCAAGCAGCTCAACAAAGGCATCGCCCAACTCATGGACGAGGGTGTGGCCCAGCTCTTTGTCAACCAGTTCAACAACCGCAAGATTGTGGGCACAGTGGGGCAACTACAGTTTGAGGTAATTCAATATCGCTTGCTACACGAGTACAACGCGCAATGCCGCTGGGAGCCCATCAGCCTCTATAAAGCATGCTGGATAGAAAGCGAGGATGACGAAGCCCTCGAAGCCTTCAAGCACCGCAAGCACCAGTTTATGGCTGTTGACACCGAGGGCCGCGACGTCTTCCTTGCCGATTCGGGATATGTATTACAGATGGCGCAGCAGGACTTCCCCAAGATAAAATTCCACTTCACGAGTGAGTTTTAGCCCATTTGTGCTATTTTAACAATAAAATTTGCTGCCACTTTTTGGTAAACCGCTAACTTTGCTTGAAAATATAAAAAGACTAAAACATGGATACTATAGAGAGTTTAAAAGAATTATATATAGATTGCGTTGGCAGCGAGCCAACCGAAATCAAACTAATGGACAAGGCAGGCTCTAACCGACGCTACTATCGCCTGTCGGGAGAGAAATCCATCGTGGGAGTTGTAGGTGAATCTCGCGAAGAGAACGAGGCGTTCATCTATATAGCCAACCACTTCAAGTGGCAAGGTCTGTCGGTGCCCACTGTCTATGGGGTGAGCGACGACCACATGACCTACATTCAAGAAGATTTAGGAGGAAAGCCCGAGAACATCCTGTGGAACAAAATACGCCGAAGCAGCATCACTCACGCTTTCACCAGCGAGGAGAAAGAATTGCTGCGACGCACCATGAAAGACTTGTGCGACATCCAGTTCCGTGGCACTCAAGATTTTGACTACAGCAAGTGCTTCCCTGCCGAGTGCTTCGACGAGCGTTCTATCAAGTGGGATCTGAACTACTTCAAGTATTGTTTCCTCAAAGCCACCGGCATTGTCTTTAATGAAAACCTGCTGGAAAATGACTTTGAGACCCTCACGCGCGACTTGCTCTCGGTGCCCAGCGACACGTTCATGTATCGCGACTTTCAGTCACGCAATGTCATGCTCGTGGGCGACACTGAGCATCCTGCTGACTGCCGACTCGCATATATCGACTTCCAGGGTGGTCGTCGTGGACCCTACTACTACGATGTGGCTTCATTCGTATGGCAGTCACGCGCCAAGTATCCCGAAGACCTGAAGAAAGAACTCATTCAAGCCTATCTTGAGCAGCTAAAGACCTACAAACCCGACATCGACGAGAAGCAGTTTTTCGAGAGCTTGAGATTGTTCGTGCTTTTCCGCACACTGCAAGTGCTGGGTGCCTACGGTTTCCGTGGTTACTTCGAGAAGAAACCCGACTTCATGAAAAACAGCATCGTGCCAGCCATCGCCAATCTGCGCCGACTGGTGGCCAACAACTCATTTGACCGCTATCCCTATCTGACCGAAATAATCAACGAACTGGTGAACATGAAAGACTTTACCAGTGAGGAGAAATCGCTCACGGTGAGAGTGATGAGCTTCGCCTACAAGAAGGGAATACCCCATGACCCATCAGGCAACGGAGGTGGATTTGTGTTTGACTGCCGAGCATTAAACAACCCTGGCAAATATGACAAGTACAAAGCCTTCACTGGTCTGGATGACAACGTTATCAAGTTTCTCCAGAAGGAAAGCACTATCGACCAATGGCTCGTTCACGTTTATGCGATGGTCGATGAATCGGTGGAGCGTTACATGAAGCGCAACTTTACCGACCTGATGGTGTGCTTCGGTTGCACGGGTGGGCAACACCGCTCGGTATATGCGGCGCAACATCTTGCTGAGCACATCTACAAGAAATTCAACGTGCGTGTCGAGCTCTCTCACCGTGAGCAGAGCGGACACGACCGCACCTATAACCCTGTGGAGGAATGAAAGCGATGATCTTTGCGGCCGGGCTTGGCACTCGGCTGCGACCATTGACCAACGACCGCCCCAAAGCGCTGGTTGAGATAGGTGGCAAGACCATGCTGGAGCGAGTGATTAAGCGTCTTGCTGATGCTGGCTTCGACGACATCACCATCAACATCCACCACTTCGGGGAGAAAATCATCGATTTCCTGAAAGAGCACGACAACTTTGGGCTGAATATCCACATCAGCGACGAGAGAGCCCTGCTTCTCGACACTGGCGGTGGCATCCTCAAAGCACGCCGGTTCCTTGACGCTGACGAGCCGTTTCTCGTGCACAATGCCGACATCCTTACCGACATCGACCTCAACGCTATGCTCCAAAGACACGTGGAGAGTGGCGCTATGGCTACCGTGCTGGTGAAAAACCGCATCACAAGTAGATATTTCGTCTTTGACGACGACTATCGCCTGCAAGGGTGGATCAACAAATCTACTGGAGAGACACGACCTCCACACTTCAGCTACCAGCGAGGCATGCACGAACTGGCATTTGGCGGCATTCATGTCATCTCGCCAAGCATCTTCCCTGAGTTGGAAAGCTACGCACAGGGACAAGCCAAATTCTCTATCACACCTTTCTACGTTGACAACTGCCACAATCACCTCATCAAGGGCTATGTGCAGCAGTCGCCCTACACTTGGCTCGATGTAGGCAAGCCCGAAACGTTAAAACAGGCCGAAGAAATGATAAAGGTGGGTTCTATAAATTAATAAAATGTTGAGATGGGTTCTTGGTTGTTTTT
>CALAVD010000251.1 GCA_937892085.1 uncultured Prevotellaceae bacterium | reverse complement strand
ATAGTCGCATCGATAGCCATCTACTCCAGCCTGGTCAATCCAGAATCGCAAGCAGTCGTTCATCGCCTCGCGCAGGTCGGCATTGTTGTAGTTGAGCTGATACACGTCGCCATAGTTGTTGGGATGCACCATCTCGCCATTTTGAGTGGTATAGTATTCCGGATGCTGAGTCACCCACACGGCATTAGTGGCGGTGTGGTTAGGCACCCAGTCGAGAATCACCTCCATGCCAAGCTCGTGAGCCCTATCTACAAAGCTCTTGAGCTGCGCGATGGAGCCGTAGCTGGGGTTGGTGGCCTTGAAATTGATGGCGGCGTAGGGGCTGTTGATGCCACCGCCACGCGGATATATGGGCATGAGCCACACAATGTCGATGCCAAGAGCACGCAGGTCGCCGAGCTTAGCCTGCGCTGCGGCAAAGGTGCCGGCACTGGTGAAGCTGCCCACGTTCATCTCATAGATGACACGGTTCTCGCGCGTGAGCGCAGTGGTGTTGGTCACATCGAGGGGTTGCGGCACGCCAGGCGTGACCATGTCGCCACCGCCTGCGCCACTGCCACTGGTGGACGACACGGTGTAAGCGCCGTCGGCCTCCACACGCACATATATGTCGCTGCTGTAGCTGTAGTTCTGCATCAGGTCGTATTGCGAGCCTTGGTTATTGTTGTTGATAATCCAGTTGATGCCACTGGTGGAGTAATACACCTCGGGGAGATTGAAGACGTACCACAGCTCGCCGTTGATGACAGCTGTGGAGCTATAGTGCACGCCAGGCCATGTGGCACTCACGGGGGCGGCATTTTTCCACAGATACAGGCAGTAGTCGCTCCAGCCGAGCTCGCTGTGCACATACACCACTGGCGGCAGGTTGCCGAGCAGCACATCGTATATCAAGGTGACATCGGCTGCCGTCACCGTCCCGTCACCGTTGGCATCGGCGGCGGTCTGATATGTGGTGTTCACACCTAAGAGCACGTCATAGACAGCTGTCACATCGGCGGCAGTCACCGAGCCATCGCCATTCACATCACCAAGAATTGCTGCTCTCATCACTGTCATCGATGAGATCACAGCAAGCAAAATGATAATCTTTTTCATGTTAGTAGAGTAGTTGATTAATGTGTGTTTTTTTAGTCGATATATTCAAAAAAGTGCGTAAAAATAAAAAAAATATTTATTCCATGCAAAAATGTTAAATTTCACATCGCCATTTTTGTTATTAAACTTTTTATATTTATCTTTGCGAGGTTGATTGATTTTCAACAACTTATTTTTTTGAGAATTTTGATTATTGTTTAACTGCACTGGCTCGACTGAACGGTGCATAATATCCATTAAAAAAATGAAGAAATTTATTGCATTAATGTGCGTGGGAGCTCTGGCTCTCGCTGGTGTCAATGGTTTTGATGCTCAAGCAAAAGTAAAAAAGACAAAAAGGGTTGCAAAAACCGAGAAAGTGGCTAAAAACGTCAAAGAGGCTAAGACCGAAAAGGCCGAATGCGAAAACTTGAAGAAAGATGACTGCTGCCAAAAGAAGAATGGCGAATGCCAGGAAATGAAAAAGGCCGAGTGCAAAGAAACAAAAATGCTCAAAAAAGACGGTCTCAAAAAGGCTGAGTCAAGAGAGCTCAAGAAAGAATTAAAAGAAGCTAAAGGCGAGTGCAGCAAAGAGCTGAAAGGCGACTGCAAGAACTGCGAGAAGAAAGCAGAGGGCGAGCACCAGTGCGCCCACAAGTCGCCATGCTGCAAAGAAGGTGCCTGCAAACAAGACGGCAGCTGCGGCAAGGAGAAATGCCAAAAGGACAGCGACAAGTGCTGCAAATAATCCAACTCAAGTTTTTAGGTGGGTTCTATAAATTAATAAAAGAGTGCACTTTAAAAAGTGGCATTTTGTGCTGATTCAAATATTCAAACGAT
>CALAVD010000250.1 GCA_937892085.1 uncultured Prevotellaceae bacterium | reverse complement strand
CCCTTGGGGATGAGCTTGCCTGTGACACGGCAGATGCCGTAGGTCTTGTTCTCGATGCGCACGAGGGCGGCCTGGAGCTTGTTGATGAAGTCCTGCTGGCGTGCCGCGCGCTGGCTAGCCTCTTCCTGCACCATAGTGTTAGCACCTTCTTCGAGCATGTTGAAGCTGTTTCTCGATTCGTCGGCTTGAATTCTTGCCATCAGCTGGTCGTAATTAGACTTAGCCACCTCTAATTTCTCAAGAATTATTGCCTTGAACTCTTGCAATTCCTCGTCGCTGTAACGATTTTTTTCTTGTTCTGTAGCCATAATATTTGTGTTTTTAGTAAACGAGTTGACAAGTAAACGAGTTTACAAGCCAATGGAGAGAGGGTTTACTCATCAGTCTTCTTTATGCGGGTTATGCTTTCTCAACTTTGATGTTAAGTGTCCATCCATCCATGTCGAGAGCTATGACGTCGTCGCCTTCCACGGGTTCTACTGTGATGGAATTGGCAAGCACTTGATGCGCGATATAGTCGCCAAAGGCTTCCACTGCGTCGTTGATGCGCTCGTCGGGGCTGATGGTCACTACCACCTTGTCGGTGATGTCGAAGTTCTTGCTCTTGCGCACGTTCTGGATGCGGTTCACCAACTCGCGTGCCATACCCTCGCGACGCAGTTCGTCGGTGATGGTGATGTCGAGCGCCACGGTGAGGTTGCCCTCGTTGGTCACAAGCCATCCAGGGATGTCCTCGCTGATGATTTCCACATCACCAGTCTCAACCACAGCTTCCTGCTCGCCCACCATGAGCTTGATATAGCCTTCTTGCTCAAACTTGATGATGTCGGTCTGAGGCAGTGTGGTGAGCTGTGCGGCAAGGGCTTTCATTATCTTGCCATATTTAGGACCGAGCTTCTTGAAGTCGGGTTTTACCTTCTTGACAAGTATGCCTTCGTCATTGCCCACAAACTTGATGCCCTTGACGTTGACCTCGCTGATGATGAGGTCGCTCACGGCTTCGATGTCGGCACGTTGTTTCTCGTCGGTGACAGGTATCATGATTGCGGTAAGTGGCTGGCGCACCTTGATGTTCTTCTTGCGGCGCAGAGCGAGAACCATAGATGTTTCCTTCTGGGCAATAGCCATGCGGTGCTCGAGTTCGCTGTCAATCAATTTCTCGCAAACGGTGGGGTAGAGGGCAAGGTGTACCGACTTCTCGCTGCCGGTGAGGTCGCGGTAGAGCATGTCGCTATAGAAAGGAGCCACGGGAGCCATCAAGCGTGCCACGGTTTCGAGGCATTGGTAGAGGGTTTGATAAGCGGCGAGCTTGTCGTCGTTCATCTCTCCGCCCCAGAAGCGCTTGCGATTGAGGCGCACATACCAGTTGCTCAAGTTCTCACCAACGAAGTCGCTGATGGCGCGTGCTGCACGTGTGGGCTCATAGTCGTTGAACTGCTCGGTGACTTCCTTGACGAGAGTGTTGAGCAGTGAGATAATCCATCGGTCAATCTCGGGACGCTTCTCTACGGGCACTTGTGGTGCTGCGGGGTCGAAGCCGTCAACGTTGGCATATAGCGCAAAGAACGAGTAGGTGTTGTAGAGTGTGCCGAAGAACTTGCGGCTCACCTCTTCCACGCCAGCGGTGTCGAACTTGAGGTTCTCCCATGGCGACGAGTTACTGATCATGTACCATCGCAAGGGGTCGGAGCCATATTTCTCAATGGCGTTGAAGGGGTCAACGGCGTTGCCTAATCGCTTGCTCATTTTGTTGCCATTCTTGTCGAGCACGAGTCCGTTGGAGATAAGGCCCTTATATGCCACGCTGTCAAATACCATAGTGGCGATAGCGTGCAGTGTGAAGAACCAACCTCGAGTCTGGTCCACTCCCTCGGCGATGAAGTCGGCGGGATAGAATTTGCGCTCGTCAACGAGGTCTTTATTCTCAAAGGGGTAGTGCAGCTGGGCATAGGGCATGGCGCCACTGTCGAACCACACGTCAATCAGGTCGAGCTCGCGTTTCATGGGTTTGCCACTGTCGCTCACGAGGGTGATATAGTCAACGTAGGGGCGATGGATGTCAATCTTGTTGTAGTTCTCCTCGCTATAGTCGCCAGGCACGAAGCCTTTATCCTTGAAGGGGTTCCCGCCCATGATGCCAGCGGCCACCGACTTCTCAATCTCGTTGTAAAGCTCCTCGATGCTGCCAATGCACTTCTCCTCGCCGTCATCGCTGCGAACGGGGATATTCTGAAGGTTAGGATTGGTGGATGAAAGGCGGCCTGTGGCGGTGACTGTCTGGTTATAGGTGGTGTGGATGCGTCCTGTGCGCGGATTCACGAGTGCCGGCAGGGCATTAACGTAGGTGGAGAGGAGTTTGCGCAGGCCGCGATAGTCGAGCAGGGCGTCGATTATAGGATGCCTGTCGGCGAGGGCGGAGAGGGTTTCTTCGTCGGTGGGCCATGTGCCCTTGGCGGGCTTCTTCGCCCTCGGATCGAGCTTGAGTTTTTCGAAGATGACTTCTCCCATCTGCTTGGGGGAGCTCACGTTAAGACCGGGAGTCCTTGCATACTCCTGGATTTCGGCCTCACGGGCGTTCATCTGTTCCCGCAGGGAATTCGCGAAATCCTTCAGCGATGCTATGTCCACTTTCACTCCGGTGAGTTCCATCTGCGAGAGCACTCTCATAAGGGGTTCTTCGATCTTGTCGTAAAGGTCGGGCATGCCGCTTGCGGAGAGTTCGGAGGAAATGACGGAAGAGACTGTTACAGAGAAAAAGGAGCAGGCGGAAGAAAAGCCGGAGAAGCCCGCTAAGCCTGCCGGAACAAAGAAA
>CALAVD010000249.1 GCA_937892085.1 uncultured Prevotellaceae bacterium | reverse complement strand
TCACATTTACATCGGTGCCGATGCCGAGGTGATGGAGGGCAGCTGCATTCGTGCCCCATTCGCCGCATGCCGTCATGCCGTGGTGAAGATGGGCTGCAAGGTGTATGGCGCCACCACGCTCGGACCGTTCTGCAAAGTGGGTGGCGAGGTTGCCAACGTGGTGTTCTTAGGCTACAGCAACAAGGCACACGACGGCTTCGTGGGCAACGCCGTGATTGGCGAGTGGTGCAACATTGGCGGCGGCACATCGGCATCCAACCTCAAGAACGACTACAGCGAAGTGAAACTATGGAACTACGCCAACAAGCGATTCCTGCGCACCGGCCGCCAGTTCTGCGGGCTCATCATGGGCGACCACTGCAAGACGGGCGTGAACTGCATGATAAACACCGGCACTGTGATGGGCGTGGGCGTGAACCTGCACGGCGCGGGATTCCCACGGCCTTTCGTGGGCTCGTTCCATGAAGGCAGCGACACGGCGGGCTTCAAAAACGTGAAACTCGACGCCTTCTTCGCCACTGCCGAGCGAGTGATGGCACGCCGAGGCATCACCCTCACCGACGCCGACCGCACCATCTACGAGACAATCTACAACCTCCGCGACAAGTACAAATAACGATTGACGAGGATCGACTGCCATAACAACAAAAAAAGATGTGAACAACCAAATGCCCACATCTTTTTAAATTCGCAAAATTCGCCGATTAAATTTCACCGACAAAAATTTGCCGTTATTTGGTTTCCTCCTCGGCGGGCTTGAGCTTGAAGCTGTCGAGCATGCCCTTGATGACGGGGTCGTTGATGTCGTAGCCAAACACCTCTATGGTGACATTGCCCTCGGGGGTGAGGGGAGCTGCCAGGTGTGTGAGCGGACAATTTGTTGACTTCTCGGCGGGCTTCACGAGCTTGGCAAACTTCATGCCGCCTATTGTTTCCTGACCCTTTACAGGATTATCAACCTTAAACGCGCTCTTGAAGGTGTTTTGAGACTGCTCCACGGTGTTGCTCTTGTAGGGATAAGAGTTGATTTTCACTTCAGTGATGCCAAACACGCCCTGTGGTCTCTCGAGAGGTTGCAGACGCACGTAGGAGCCACTCTTTTGAGAGCTACCCTTGTTCTCGCCAGCAACGTACCACCCTTCGGGCACATCAACTGTCCAAGAGGGGTTGTCGATGGTCACAGGACCCTTGATGGTGTCTTTCTCGGCCTTGGCCTCAGTTTTCTCGGCATCCTTAGCCTCGCCACTGCCGCTCACACTGCCGCTGATGCTGTCACTGCCACTAGTGCTGCCGCTGGTGGTTCCATTGCCTGTGCAGGACGCCATGAGGCCTGCAACGGCAAGCATTAAAAAAAACTTTTTCATAAATTGTAATTTAAATTTTAAAAAGTTAATAAAATATGGTTAACTAAAACTATCTCAAACAAACCACAACATTCATTATGCATTATGAATTGTGCATTGTGCATTATTCTAGTTTCCCAGCATGATGTTATACACTATGGTAACATCGGCGGCTGTGATGTAGCCGTCGCCGTTCTGGTCGCCGTTCACCAGCGCGCTATCATCATTGTTGAGCAAGTAGTTGTAGATCGCTGTCACGTCGCTGGCAGTCACGCTTCCGTCGCCATTCACGTCGCCGGGAACGGCAGTTGAGGTCTTGCCTATCTCAACATTCTTAGCAAGCGAGCCATTTGCATCAACAACTCCACTATTGGCAACAAACGAACCGCCCACTGGCTTGATAATGCCTATATTATCATTCATGATAAGATCTTGCAAATCAATCATCGCACCAACACCGCTCATGGTGCAAATTGCCTCCAAATGAGCATTGTCGCTAACTGAGACAACTCCGCCTACGCCTGAGGTGAGGGTACTACCCTGGAGTGCATAATTCACGCCAAATACATGAACTTTCACGTTTTCGGTGAAATTCAGTGTGGATGAACGCAGCTCGACGCCATTGCCACCAGTTCCAAGTGGCGAAGTTAAATACAACTCACCATCGCCGGTGAATGTGGTTGTGCATGAGTTTAGACGCAAACACAAACCATTGCTGCTATAATTATATATGTAGTTGGTGCCAATCAGGTTGATTTTCAGTCCGTGAATATCACTGATTATAATAACATTGTGTGTTGCATCCTCGATGTACACGTTGTTCATCGTGAGCACGTTGGTGGTGGGGTCGTAGCTCATGGTGCCATCGCCCAGGATGTCGCCGCAGTTGGTGCTGGTCACCGAGTCACCAAGCACTACGAGGTCATATCTCTCCCCGCCGGGAGTGCTGGAGTACAGGTCGATGCCCACGGTATTTAAGTCATTGGTCGCAGTCCTGGCAATTCTCACGTAGGCCTCAGCATTGTTAAAGGCGTGAGGGTAATACATGATCCTGTTAAATTGATTGTTAGCACCATCGAGGATGTAGTCGCTGTTACTGCTGCTGTTACTCAGGTTTCCACCCTCAGCCATGGGCATGATGAGGTTGGTAACATCACTCCACGACTGCGCGCCCTGGATGTCGCTTGTGCTTTTTGCGACCTTCAGCGGCACATAGTCGCTGGCCAGGTTGTCGACCAGCACGCCGCGGCCGTTGCTTTCCTTGCCGCAGTTCCTGAACACGTTGCCGTTCACCTTCTGGGTGGTGAACACCTTGCGGGCGGCATTATAGCCAGTGACGGCATAGAAGTCGCAAGCCGCCTGCATGCTCAGGTGCTCGGGGCAGCTGATGAGCTGCGGGCCGCCGGTGTTGCGCAGGTAGGGATGCGTGTAGTACTCGGTTTTCCCGGCGCTGCTGGTCCAGTTGGGCATCGCGTCCAGGCGCGCGGCAAGCATATTGAGCGGAACGTAGATCATGGTGCGAGGGGTGGATGTGCCCACATAGAGGGCATCGTCTTCCCAAGTCTCATCGTGAGTGTAGATGGCCGAGATGTTGTCGCAGACGAAGAACGCCCGGCGGCCTATCTTTCGCAACGTCTCAGGCAGAATGATTGTGCCTGAGAGCGCCGCACAATTTTGGAAGGCACACTCGCCAAGCTGGGTAACACCGTGGCTGGCGAGGAAGCCTATGTTGTTGAGTCTTGTGCAATTCATGAAGGCATAGCGAGGAATCACCTTGCTGGGGAAATCGGTGGCAATTTGCACTGCCTGCACATTAGAGCCAGCAAAGCAGCTGTCGCCCAGTGCCGTGCAGTTATAGATGCGGGTCCAGCCGTCGTAGCAAATTTGGTTGATGTTCACCTGGCTCAGGCCGGTGGCGTAGGCAGGGCTATACACCAGTTTCGATGTCTGGCCGTCGCTGTTCACGGTGAAGTACTTGCTGTTGCAGTAGATGTCGTAGGCACCGGCCTGCACGCTGGCGGCCTTCGACATCACGCGACTGTTGTTCTTGAACTGCTGCACGTAGCCCACGGGCACATACAGGTTGAAGCCCGAGGGCACATAACCGGTCTCAGTTTCTCCTAATTGCCCCCAGTTGCGGAAGAGTCCGTCGGGGTCGGTGCGGTTGTAGTACAGGTGCTGCAAGTGAGTCATGCCGCTGAGTGCGCGGTGCAGCTTTGTGGTGCTCGAAGGTATCGTCAGCGAGGTGATATTGGTTCCGCTGAAGGCTTGATAGCCTATCTCTTGAAGGCCGTAAGGCAGTTCAATCTGCGAGATGGGTGTATTGTAGAAGCAGCGAATGGGGATGCGCGTAATCTTCGACGACAGGCGCACGCTCGTGAGTGCCGTGCAACCCTCAAACTGGCTGCCCGAGCGACGATAGACTTCGGTATCGGACTCGTTTCCTGCGTAACCCGCAATAACGCCGCTGAGCGCTGTAACCGTCTCGGGGATGGTAACGCTTGTGATAGCCGTGTTATTCCTGAAGGCTTGGCGGTTGACGCTGGTCACGGTGTAGGTAGTGCCTTCATAGGTGATGGTCATCGGGATGCTGATGGCTCCGCTCAACTGACTGGTGGGGAAGATGTAGCCACACTCGCCACGCACCACCGACGCGGTGCCATGCTCCTTGTCAAGGGTGTAGGGCAGTCCACCCACCACCACGTCGTAGGCACCCACTTTCACGTTGCTGAACTCGCGGAAGATGTCGCGGTTGTAATCACCGGCATAGGTCTCGTGGGTCCAGTTCTGGTCCCAGTAGCTGTCGCCGGCTGCCACCCACAGCGTGCAGCTGCTGCGAGGCACATCATACCACAATGCATTAGAGTAGCCAATCGGATTAATGCTATTGATAGCTAAGTTCTTCAGTCCTGAGCATCCATAGAACATACTACTCCCAAAGTCGGGCTCATACGAACTGGGAATGCGAATGTTTTCTATCGCAGTTGAATATTGAAACGCAGTTTGTCCTATGGTCGTAACACCAAAGGGGATATCTATAGTCAGTCCATTGCCCTTCGTCATGCCACTAAATGCATAATAACCAATTTTCAATAAAGTGTGTGGCAGTGCCGGAACCGAGGTGATGCCGGGAGGGCATTTTACAAGAGTGGTCAAATCCTTATTGTAGAGGATGCCGTTTTGTGCGGCATACTTCGTGTTACCCGAAGCTACAGAGAAGCTTGCAAAATTAGAGCAATCATCTAACGAACAAGGATCAAAATTTGTTAAGGTTTCGGGAAATGACATTGAGGTTATCCCGGAGTTTTTAAACACCCGATATTGTATTTCCTTTACCCCCGACCCGAGGGTGAGATTAGTGAGATTTTGACAATCTGTGAAAGCATAATGGTCAAATGTCTCGGCATTGGTGTTCACGGTGGTGAGCGTTGGCACGTTGGCAAACGCTCTCCCGCCTATTCTGCTGCCGGCGGGAGCGCTGGTCCAGGTGAACGACTCCACAGTGCTCTTGTTCATGAACGCGCTGTCGGCCACGGCGGTGATGTTGTAGGTGCGGCCGTCGTCAAGGGTGCCGTTGCTGGGCACGTGTATGGCGCTGCTGCTGGTGGAGCAATCCACGAGCATCATCGCGCCTGGGGTGCTGCCGGTAGCCATTTCGGTCACCACATAGTAGCCGTTGTAGCCCGACCGCTGGTAGTCGTAGGCCATGTTGCCCATCTGAATCCAGTAATCCACCTGGTTAGCCACAGTGCTGTTGCCGTGGAAGGCGTTGTAGGCACGATAGGTCGATACAATAAAGGTAATCTGCTTGCCACTGTGGCCCGTTAATGCCGACGCGCTGAACGTGGCGGGCACGCTCTGGCCGGCCATCGCCACCACGATGGGGTTGCCGCTCGAGCCGGCACCGCTCACAATCTGGCTGCCCATGTAGTTGATGGAGCTGGGCAGGCGCAGGTTGGTGAGCGCGGTGCAGTTGGCAAACGCCTGCTGACCCACTCGGGTGCAGCCATAGTTCACATACACGCGCTGCAACGTGGTGTTGCTGGCAAACGCCATCGAGCCGATGCGCGTTTGATACACGGTGCCGTTGTAGGTCACGAAACCGGGTATGGTGATGGTCGTCAGCGACGACGCACTGCTGGTCAAGCCGGTCACCTCGGCCTCGCCATAACTTATGCGGAACTTGAAGTTACCGCTCTCGAACGATTGCGCCCGGGCCACCGTAGTGCCCAGCAGCGCCATCGCCACTACCAGTAGGTAAAGAATTTTTTTCATAGTCTCTAAATATTGGTTAATAAATTGTATTATTGTGCATTATGAATTGATTAAGCATTGTGCATTATGAATTGTGCATTATGAATTGTGCATTATGAATTGTGCATTA
>CALAVD010000248.1 GCA_937892085.1 uncultured Prevotellaceae bacterium | reverse complement strand
AGGAGCAGGGAGAGCAACTGGACATCTTCGACAATGGCCAATACACCTGCAGGGCAATACTCACCAACGAGAAAAAGATGAGCGAGCCTGCCGTCATCACTTATTACAATCAGCGCGGGGCAAAGGAGAAGATACTTGACCAGATGGACAACGACTTCGGATGGCACTACCTGCCAAAGTCCGAGATGGGGCAGAATGCCGTGTTCATGCTCATCACGGCAATCATACGGAATTTCTACGAGCGCCTGCTGCGCATCGACATGCTCAGACAGTTCGCCATACAGGCCGGCACGCGCATGAAAGCGTTCATCGCCAGGCTCATTGCCGTGCCAGCCAAGTGGGTGCGCTCCGGACGGCAAAACATTCTCAACCTCTATACAGGCAACGCGGCCTACATCGACCTGTTCGCCGAGTATGGCTGATTGACAACTTTTCGCCGGGATTACAACCACTGCCGCCTAACTCACTCGTTGGGGGAAAGGGGGCAGAGTGTGACTTCAGGCTGAAATCACGCCCCAGATGACATTCTTGCCCATGAGAGCCGGTGCAAGCACTTAAAAAACGATGATTGGAACTGTCTTGCGGATTTGATGTTTATTTAACGTCCTCCAAATTGTGACCACGCACTACATTCAACGCCTTTGTGATTTGCGTTGACGACACACCTTTAGTGTAAGGGAAATACACAATCTCTATGCCTGCTTCCTTGAATTGGCTCTCATATTCCTGCCATTTCTCGGTAGCATACCAATCGTCGCCCACAAACAGGATGTTGGCTTTCAGCTTCTTGCACGCCGCCAACTTGTCCATATCATACTGTGGCACAGCAGCATCGACATATTTTATACTCCTCACTATCTCGATGCGGTCCTCAAAGGGTATCATCGCCTTTTTGCCTTTATATGCCACAAGTTCATCGACAGTAACACCCACTATCAGTTTGTCACACATGCCTTTAGCATTCTTAAGCAAGTTCAAATGCCCAATGTGAAACAGGTCATAAACACCTGTTGTATATCCTATTATCATAATTTGTTTTTTTATTTCATGCAAAAGTAATAATTCTTTATCAAAAACTCACAATTCTACCCCCATTTTTTCACAAATCAACAAAAAACAAGTATCTTTGCACCCGAAATTATAACAATAATGGCAGAGACAAAACAACAGAGTCGCAAAAAGAAGTTCATCAAAGACTTCGGTATCTACGCTATAGGCAATTTGGGATCAAAGCTCATCACGTTCCTGATGATTCCCCTCTACACCTATTTTGTTGAAAAGCCCAGCGATTATGGATACTTCGACCTGTGCTTGCAGGTGTGTTTTCTGATGTTTCCCATTATTACTCTTCAGCTACGAGACGGGGCATTCCGCTTTCTTCTTGACACACAAGACACCACTGAGCGCTCACGCATTATCACTTTCGCTTATCGCACATTATCCACAACCATAGTCTCTACCATTGCCATTGCATTATGCTTGTCAATGTTTATTCACATTGATTACTTGTGGAGCACAATCGTATTATTAGTGGTAATGGCAATTTATGAATTCCTTGCACAAATCTCGAGAGGTCTTGGCAACAACAAGGCGTTCATTGCCGTAGGACTTATTGCGTCGTTCGGAATATGCCTTTTTAGCATCATTTTTGTCGCCTGGTTAAACATGGGTATTATGGGTATTTTCCTTGCCAATATCCTGTCACGCATATTGTCGGTTGTCATTGTTGAGTACAGAATGAAGACTTTCAGCAGGTTCTTCAACATCAAGATAGACTTGAAAGACATCCCAAAACAAATGCTCAGCTACAGCATCCCACTTATTCCTGTTTCCTTGTGCTGGTTGCTCACAACAACAAGTGATCGTTACTTTGTCAGTTATTTTCTTGGATTTGAAATGACTGGCATCTATGCCATAGCAGTGAGATTTGGAGGACTGATACATACCTTGTCTAATATTTTTCTCCAGACGTGGCAAGAAAACGCTATTCAACAATATCATAGTCCTGATAGAGACAGTTTCTTCTCAAAAGTCTTTAACTATTACTTATATGTATTATGTTTCACTTTGATAGCATTTACCTTCACATTAAAATTATGTTATGGGTGGATTGTGGGAGCAAACTATCAAGATAGTTTAGAATTCGTTTATCTAATAAACTTGAGCACAATCCTCTTCGCAATCACGGTATATTTTGAACTTCCTTATCAATGTGCCAAAGACACAAAACGAGCTATCCCCTCGATTATACTAACTGCGGTGGTAAATATCACATTAAACTTCATTCTTACTCCAATACTGCACATCTATGGCGTGATCTTGACTGCGATAATTTCCTATCTCACATTAATAATTTACCGATGGATTGACACTCGGCGGTATTTTACCCTTCATTTTCATGCAAGGACATTAATACCACTCGGTCTTATTTTATTTAGTGCAATTCCTTTCCATTTGAATGACAGTCATTTGATTGATACACTTTATATAGTGTTTTCAATCTTCATTCTTGCCATATTTACACCTAAAGAATTACAAACAAGTATAATAAACAGATTCAAGAAATTCACAACTAAGATTAGCAACAACTAACTCACAACACTCAGTATATAACGTTTCCTTGAGTAAATATACACCCTTTCCCTATCTTCATAGCTGGAACAGCTAACACAATGACAGTCAATAACAAACAGTGAACCTCTCGTTTTCGACAAGATTCACTTGAAAGACTTCCGTTCAAAACAAGCCAACTTTTTCACTCCATTACTTACGGCATTTTTCAAACGGACACCTTACAATAAAAAAATCCCCAGAACATACCCTTGATGGTTATTCCGGGGATTCTAAAATAGAGAAAACTGTTTACTGATTTTGATAATGTTATAATAAACTGTTTATTAAATCAAAATTCTGCTGTATGTGACTTCGCGAAGATGCGCCAAACAGCACCGACTCCACTTTCTTAAACTGCCCCACATACTCAAATGCCTCTTGAGGTTTCAGGGCGCCAGCAGCCAAGCATTGCATGGCTATTGGACGGAACTTCTTATCACTTTGCAAATATTGCTCATAGAGTTCTACAGAGCCACTCATGCGAAATCCAATCTTATTGATCGAAGAGCAAATGATGGGATTCTCGATACCATTTTCTTCACAAAAGTCAACCATCTGTGGCAGATTCATGGTGATGAAACCTGGCTCCGCATTATATTTCTTGCGTATATATTCGGCAAAATGAACAAGAATCTCCTTCATTCCCAACCCATAGAGCAAGTCGGTCATCACATTTTGCAAAAAAATCACTGGAGTATTCAACCCTCTGAACATTTTCATCTCGGCATCAACAAGCAGCTCCATTAATGCTGGAAAATCCTTGCGAGCATAAGCAATACCCGACTTTGACACCACCGAGAGCAGGTTCCCTGGCAAATAAGCCTTCAGTGTCCCTAATATTCCAAGCTCTGTTACAGCATTAGCATACTTATGAGCATAGGGCATACAAGGATAAAACTTGAAGTTGGCGTATTTCTCAGGCGTTCTACGCATGTGTTCACAGATATTGGCAATGCGGTCATGAGTAGTGCACATGAATGTATTCACACCGCACTCCATTGCCGTGTCAAGGACGTCAATAATTGCCTTGTCCTCCTTGAAACGCACCGCCTGCTGACGGCTGCGCTCATCACTTAAATGGTTTACAGCAAAAAATTGGTTGTCACCTAATATTACTTTATCCATTATCATTATCTTCTTTTGTTTGTGATATATTTAAGGTTATTCTTGCGCTGCATCATCCATCAACTTGTGAATGATGAAATCAGTATTGAGTGCCGACTCAAAACTGTTGCGATTTTCAACGCTTGGGTCTTTGATGCACTGAATGAAATTGTCGTTTTCCAACGAGAACTCTTCACCTCTCAAATTAAAGAAAACTTGCGGTGTAAGGTCAGTAATGTACCTCACATTCCACCCTTTAACCAGATTATGCTCAGGGACATCTTGTTTTACATATATTTTAAGCGTAGTAGTGTCGGCTTCGAGTTTGCCACCATCGCCTTCAATTTTTAATGATGTGGTGGCCTTGCGATGAGTATCGTCACTCCAGTTCACTGCAAGTTGTCCGTGAAGACCACTTTTCATAATGAGGGTTGAATAAACCGCATCATCAACATCGGTCGAGAAGATTGACGGCATGAAGGTGCCTTTAGCATCAACAGCGACATCATCAAGTATATAATTTATCAGGTCAAGAACATGTGCTGCGTAGTCAAACAAGCATCCACCTCCATTGCTTTTAGTGGACCGCCAGGTGCCACCTTTACGCTTGAGGACAACAGGACCATAATTTTCACCCATAAAATGAAAGGGTTCACCTATGACACCCGCTTTTAGCAAGCGACGCATCTCATTAAATGTGCCCACATAACGATTGCAGTAACCAACCTGATTAACAAGGTTTCGTGCTTTAGCAGCAGCAACCATTGTGCGGCCTTCTTCATAATTGAGGCTGAACGGTTTTTCACAGAAGACATGGCAATTGTGCTCAAGCGCAAACATCACCATTTCATAGTGAAGTTTGGTGGGTGTTACCACATAAACCGCATCAGGTTTCTCAACCTCAATCATTTTCTTATAGTCGGTATAACATTTAATTGAGGTCAACTTCTTAAATGCGCTTTGAAGGAGGGAATCAGTGTCGCACATGGCAACAACCTCAACATCGGGGTG
>CALAVD010000247.1 GCA_937892085.1 uncultured Prevotellaceae bacterium | reverse complement strand
GGGTGGCTGGCAGTGACGGTTGTCGTTGTCAGCCTCCTGATAGACCAGCTTATCAAGGTGTGGGTCAAGACGAACATGACCCTGCATGAGAGCATCCGTGTGTTCGACTGGTTCTATATATCGTTCATCGAGAACAACGGCATGGCCTACGGCATGGAGCTGGGCAGCAAGATGGTGCTTACTTGGCTCAGAATCATCTTCTCGGGACTGTTTATCTACTACCTCGTCAAGATTAGGAAGCGCACCGACCTGCCGCGTGGATTTGTGGTGTGTGTGTCGCTGATCACCGCAGGAGCCATTGGCAACGTCATCGACTGTATCGCCTACGGACAGATATTCAACGACCCTGCCGCACCACAGGTGGCACAGTTCCTGCCTAACGAGGGAGGATATGCGTCGCTTTTCAACGGCAAGGTGGTAGATATGCTGCATTTCCCGCTCGCCGAGTGGGACTGGCCCGACTGGATGCCATGGATAGGCGGCAAGCACTATCTGTTCTTCCAGCCCGTGTTTAACGTTGCCGATGCCTGCCTCACCACAAGCATTCTTGCCATCCTCATCTTTTATAACAAATATCTTATCTCCGACAAGAAAGACAAGGAAGACAAGGAAGACAAGGAAGACAAGGAAGAGAGCAAAGAGGACAACAACGACATAGTAAAAGAAGAAAAAGAGGAAGAAGCAAAACCTTGACTCATATAACACTTGCACTTTGAAGCTATGCGCAAATCGCTATCCATCATAATCTCGCTGATGATTGTCGCTGCCTTGTTCAATGGCTGCAGCAAGGCTCCTGATGGGGTTATCAAAGAGAAAGACATGGCGCATGTGCTTGCCGATTTTGCCAAAGCCCAATCCTTCATGGAGCAGAATGCCGACATGTTTCCCGATGACTCCTCGAAGCTGCTGCTCAAGCAGTCGATTCTCAAGAAATATGGCGCCGACCTGGAAATGTATGACTCTTCACTTGTGTGGTATGCTCACAACCTTAAAATCTACACCGAAGTTCACGACAAAGCCATTGAAATTCTTGAGAAGGAGAACAATCATGGTAAAGCCGTGCACTCTAACACACCTGGAAACAACTTTAACGGTTATGACCAGCAAACCAAAAAGCGCACTTTCCCCAATCAAGGCGATAGCGCCAACGTGTGGAAAGAACCACAGCAATGGATTTTAACAAATGCCATGCGTAATGGTTTCATAAAGTTTGACTACACACCCGACAATGACAGCCGCAAAGGAGACAAATATACCCTGTGCCTAAAAATGATAAACTCGGGCAATTCCATCACTATGCTTGTTGCCATCGACTATAACGACGGCTGCACTTCTTACATTAACCGAACTGCCCAAGCCAACGGATGGACAGAGCACGTCATTCAAGGCGACTCGTCAAAGGTCATCAAGCGCATTTACGGCTTCATAAAATATAAAACGCGACCTCTCGGCATTACATACATTGATAGCACCTACTTGCTGCGCACACACTTTAACCCAAACTCCTACAGCACTATCTCGCAACGCCTTGTGGGGCCTAAAGCTATAATGGAAGCTGAAAAAGAGAAGCAAGAAGCGATACAACAAGCCGGCACTCCTCCACAACCAAGCGCCACTACCTATCCAAGACAACCGTCATCACAACCACAGCCGCTACCTCAACAACGTGGCAACACTCCAACTAACAGCAACTCTTTTCCTGGGCGGCAAGTCCCCGGTTCCTTCAAGCCAAAACCGGGGCTCAACAAGTCGTCAACTCCAAGACGCAACATGATTCCTAACCCCAACGCTACCCATATGCCACGACCCGCTGAGAAATAACTCACACAACTTGCAAGATGAAGCGATATATCTCTAACTACACCATTCTTAGCAATGGCGATGTATTTATCAACCACATCACCACTGTCAGCGATGAGGACGCTCTAATTTCCATTGAGCCGTTTGACCGCGAACTTGGCAACACCATCTACGTGCCTGTGCCTCTGTGCGTGACAGACTCCACAAGTTTGGAGCAAGTAGTGCAGGCTTTTCTTGAGGCCTCTTCTCGCGAACAGTTCATGGCACTGCACAAAGCGGCTGGTGTTGAGGCTGCTCACAAGGGCGATGAAGTGGCAGTACTGAAACTCAATTTTGCAAGAAAAACCACCACAAAACTATAACACTATGCAACAGATTGAAAGAATTAAAGCGATGGAAGAACACCTCGACAAAGCCAGTGCAGCAGTCAAGGCCTTGAGCGATGCCCTCGACCTCTACACCGAGGCGATGGAATCGATAGAGGCTATCGACGACTATCTGGTGAGCGACGAGTGGCAGCAAGACTTCAACGACAGCGAGGCAGGACACCTGCCTAAAGACTTGAAATGTGGTGTCTTGAGCGAGGACGGCATCTGGAACGTGGTTGATACCAATCGCGAACTCCAAGCACAGATGCTCGAAATCGTCGCCACCCACCTCCGCCACGACTAACTGCCTTTGGCACGTGATGCGTAAAACGGGAGACGTGGAACAACTTTCCACTTTCCACCTTCCACTTTCCACCTTCCACTTTCCACGTTCCACGTTCCACTTTCCACCTTTCACTTTCCACTGATTTTGGCACAAAAATAGTCATTTTAATTTTTATTCACGCACACAGAACGTTTTTTTCAAATAAATTCATTATTTTTGTCAAAATTTTTTATAATCATGACAAATTTCAAAACTTTATTTTTAGGGATTATTTCGCTTATGGCAAGTTGTAATATTGAGGCTGAGGTGCTTCCTACACCTCAGGTAGCGGGTGGCAAGCCTCTCATGCAAATGATGAGCGAGCGCAAGTCGAGCCGTGACTATCAAGAGAACCAAACAGTTAGCAAACAAGACCTGAGCAACATGCTCTGGGCGGCATGGGGTGTCACTCACGACGGCAAGCGAACCATCGCCACTGCCATGAACCGCCAGGAACTGGTGCTCTATGTCATCACTCCCACCGAGGTGAGCCGCTATAACCCCGACGCTAACACCCTCACCGTGGTCAATACCGGCGACTTCCGCAAGTATTGCACCATGCAGGACTTCGCCGCCATCGCACCCATCAACATCGTGCTGGCTGTAGATGTCACCAAGCAGAACAAACCCGAGTTCCAGGGCTACACCGCTGGTGCCGCATCGCAAAACATCTACCTCTACTGCGCCCAAGCAGGACTGAAAACTGTGGTTAGAGCAGGATTTGACAAGGATAACCTTCCTCAAATTCTCAAGCTCAGCGACAAAGAGCGAATCATGTTTGTCCAAACCGTTGGTAAATAAATCTCACCAAACACAACCATTCATTTCCATTACCCTTTGCAAACCCTTTCTAACAGAGCAATTATATTAATAATGGCTGTCTTCACGATGACCGCCACAGTGTCGTTGTTGTCGTGCAAGAAAGACAAAAAGCCCGAGAAGACTTTTCACAACTATTTCGACAAGTCGCAACTGAAATACATCTCTCAGCTGGGCAAGACACCGCAAATTGAAGACCGTCATGACAGCATCGACACTCTCAGAGTCGATAAGTTCGGGCTTCACCACATTTATTCCTTTCCGCCTAAGGGCAAGTTCATCGAGATTTTCAACGACACTAACGACGTGCAGTTTCCTTACGCCAAAAAGAACGGCATAAAACCCATCAACAATCTGCACGACGCCTACAGGCTACGACAACCAATGGTGAAAATCGCCACTTGCGAAGCCTATTATCTCGACAGCCTCACACACTCCATGCCCTACCTTGTGCCTAAGGCTGCAAAGCTGCTCGAAGACATAGGCTGCGCCTTTGCCGACACCATCAAGGCACGCGGCGGCAGCGCCTATCGCATCGTGGTGACCAGTTGCACACGCTCACAGTTCACGGTTGACAAACTCACAAAAGTCAACTACAACGCATCGCCTCGCTCGTGCCACATGAACGGCACCACCTTCGACCTGAGCTGGATGCATTATGAGCCCTATAACAACGACTACCTCCTCAACCGAGAAGACCTCACCAATGTGCTTGCTGAGATACTCTACGACTTCCGGCAGAAGAAACGCTGCACTGTGCTCTTTGAGCGAGGACAATGTTGCTTCCACATCACAGTAATCTAAAACTCAAACAATAATAAACCACAAAACAAAAAATGACTGAACAAAACGCAATTGCCAACTATCTGAAATACACCGGCAAGAAATCGTTCAACTTTACCACGGCACTCATCGACATGGACGGAGTGCTTTTCGACTCAATGAAGAATCACACCCGCGCTTGGGTGAAACTGATGAAAAAGAACGGAATCAAGTGTACACGCGATGAGTTCTACATGTATGAAGGCATGACAGGACGCGACATCATCAAGATGAAATTCAAGAATGGTGCCGGCAAGAATGTCACCGACGACGAGGCACAAGCCCTCTACAAAGTTAAAACACGATATTTCACCGAACTTGGCGACGTGGAAATGATTCCTGGCACACTCGAACTGCTCAGAGCCCTCAAAGAGATGGGCATCAGGTGCGTGCTGGTGACGGGGTCAGGCACACAAACCATGCTCGACCGCATCGACACCGATTATCCCGACATCTTTGACGAACAACGCATCACTGCCGCCGACGTGAAGCGCGGCAAGCCTAATCCAGAGCCTTACCTGAAGGCTATGGCAAAAATCAATGCCCAGCCCAACGAGTGCATCGTGCTCGAGAATGCGCCTCTGGGCGTGCAGGCAGGTCACACCGCAGGTTGTTTCACCGTGGGCGTGATCACCGGTCCCATCCCCGAGAAAGATATGTACAAAGCTGGCGCCGACATGGTGTATCGTGACATGGCTACCATGCTTGAAGCCCTGCCTCAGCTCATGGAAGCCTTCAAAACCGAGCAATGACTCAACAAGTGATATATTGCAACGACGTAGATGCCACCCTCAACTCAATCATTGAGGGTGGCAGTTACAATCGTGTGGCAGTACTTGTTGACAGCAACACCCGGCAACTGGCGCTACCGCTACTGCCTTGCCTTAGCAACGCCCACATCATTGAGACAACGCCTGGCGACGACAACAAAAACCTTAACGCACTCACCCACGTGTGGCAAGAGCTGGAGCGCTGTGGAGCGACACGCAACTCATTGCTCGTGATCTTGGGCGGGGGCATGGCCACCGATTTGGGAGGTTTTGCGGCCGCTACTTTCAAGCGGGGCATCCATTTCATCAACGTGCCTACCACACTGCTTGGAG
Organism: uncultured Prevotellaceae bacterium; assembly: GCA_937892085.1. Lineage (GTDB taxonomy): Bacteria > Bacteroidota > Bacteroidia > Bacteroidales > Muribaculaceae > Sodaliphilus. The sequence goes on along the minus strand of CALAVD010000247.1, from coordinate 755 downwards.
CGGTAGATGCCTCAGTGGGAGGCAAAACTGGTATAAACTTCAATGGCTTGAAGAACGAGATAGGCTGCTTTGCGCCTGCCACAGCGGTGATAGTGAGCACCATTTTCTTCCCCACCCTTGCTGAGCAGGAGCTGAAATCGGGCTACGCCGAGATGGTCAAGCACGCTATGCTACACTCTCACGAGAGTTTTGAGCAACTGCTGAGCTTCGACTTTCAAGACATTGATTACGACCTGCTACTCAAGCTACTACAAGAATCGTTGCTGGTGAAGCAAGACATCGTCAAGAAAGACCCCACTGAGCAGGGCATAAGAAAAGCCCTGAACTTAGGGCACACCGTGGGCCACGCTTTTGAGAGCAAGACACTTGCCGACGGCAAACCCGTGCCACATGGCTACGCTGTAGCGTGGGGACTGGTGGTGGAGAGCGTGCTGTCGCACATTATGCTGAATTTTCCGAGCAGCGACCTCTATGCGCTCGCCCGTTTTGTAAAGGACAACTATGGCGCATTCCACATCACATGCGACCACTACGACCAAATTCTCGACCTGATGCATCACGACAAGAAAAGCCGTGGAGGTGAGATAAATTGCACACTGCTAAAAAAATGTGGCACGCCCACCATCAACAACACAATAAACGAGGACGACCTCAAAGCCGCCCTCGACATTTATCGTGACCTAATGGGAATTTGAAGTAAGAGTCCACTTTAAAAAGTGGCATTTTGTGCTGATTCAAATATTCAAACGATTAAA
>CALAVD010000246.1 GCA_937892085.1 uncultured Prevotellaceae bacterium | reverse complement strand
ATCCTTGTTGGCGAGCATCTCTTCGGGAGCGTCTTTCAGATAATCGCCGCTGTTGAGGATTTTGAACAGCAGTTTGTCACCTTCCTCGCCATATTTGCCCATCAGTGTCGAGAGGTTCTCCATAGCAGGAGTCTCAATCTGCTGGAAGCCGTAAAGCAGGAATACGCTCTTTATAGTGTCGAAGATATAGTTGCGTTTCGCCATCTCAAGTGGCGAGAAATCTCTTGTCCCTTTGGGAATTGATGGTTTTTGTGCCATTTACTTAATTATAGATAATTGTGTTTGTTGTTATTAATTACGGCTACGGCCTAAGAATATCATCACATAATACATGAGTGTGGCAAGCGAGCTCAAAGCAGCAACGACATAGGTGTAGGCTGCAGCATGAAGGGCATCTTTGGCATGCTCGGTCTTTATGCCGTGGGTGACACCCGAGCTATCAAGCCATGCAACCGCACGGCGGCTGGCGTCAATCTCAACAGGCAGAGTGACAAGGCTGAACAGGGTGGTTAGCGCAAAGAGGCAAATTCCCACGAGCATAATCGTGGGGAACACCTCTATAAGCAGTATTCCTGCAAGAAGCACCCAGGTAATCCATTGCGAGGCAAAGCTCACCACTGGCACCAGTGCCGAACGCAACTTGAGGGGAGCATAACCTTGTGCGTGTTGTAAAGCATGTCCGCACTCATGAGCCGCTACTGCTGCCGACGCCACACTGTTGACTGAGAACACCACGTCGCTTAGGTTGACAGTGCCGTTGGCAGGATTGTAGTGGTCGGTAAGTTGTCCCGAAACACTTGTCACATTCACGTTGTTTATGCCATTGTCATGCAACATCTTGGCAGCTACGTCACGCCCTGTCATTGGCACGTCGAGCGACTCTTGAGAATAAATTTTGAACTTGCTCTGTAATGAACGTTGAACAAGAAAACTGATAATTGTAATTGCAATAAAAAGTAGATAAACCATAATATAGAATTAGAATGTGATGTGTTTACTGAATTTTTTTTCAAAAAAAAAACGTCTAATATTTTTTGGATATCAAAAATTGATGTAAATTTACACCGTTTTTCTGAAACAGCAAAATTTTAATAGCAAAACATACAAATTTTATTTAATATTCACTATTTATTTAACATTTTCATTCAATCAAATTTAACATTATGAAAAAGTTTTTCTTATTCGCTGTAGCTATCGCTTCTATCTCATTAGTATCTTGTGGCGATAACAACAATGCTTCGGGTTCAAGTGCTTCACAACCAAGTGGGGATCCAATGAACTCAACTCCATCAATGAATGTTTCAGACCCCAGTGCCGCTTCTGTAGTTAGCGCTATTCCTTCTACAGATGTTGAAGCCGCTGCAAATGGGGTTAAAGACGCTGCTACCGATGCCGCCAATGACCTTAAGGGTGTTGCTGAGCAGAAAGTTAATGACCTTAAGGGTGTTGCTGAGCAGAAAGCCAATGACCTGAAGAATCAAGCTGGCAAAAAGCTTAATGAAGCTCAAAAAAAGGCTGAAAATGCTGTGAACGATGCTCAGAAGAAGGCAGAGAATGCTATGAATGACGCACAAAAGAAAGCAGGTTTTTAATCATTAGCTAAATGAAATATATTATTAAGGGAGGCGCTTGTTATGTGTTCTCCCTTTTTACTAAAGAGTAAAATACTTGATTATGAAGAAATTTTTCTTGTTTGCCGCAGCACTTGTTGCCCTTTCATTAACATCTTGTGGCGGTAATTCGACAAGTGTTCCCGATGGAAACTCACAAGCCACATCGATTGATCCCAACGAACCCAATCAGGCACCCCCACAAATGGAAGAGGTTTCTACCTTGGAGCAAAGTGGCGTTGCATCAACCGAAAACGCTACCGAAGTGGAATCTCAACCAGCAGAACAATCAACCCCTGCCAATCAATAGTATAAGGAATTGATTTCGTTAGTAATAAAGGGAGACATGCACTGAGCGTTCTCCCTTTTTCTTTAAAAATCTCAATGCATTATGGATAAAGAGTTGATATCATCGCAACTTATCGAGAAATTTGGCATTAGTAGTCTCAATGAGATGCAAAATGCTGTAGTTGAGAAGTGGCAGGATTCGAAGGAAAATATTGTGCTATACTCCCCTACAGGCTCTGGCAAGACCTTGGCCTTTGTTGTGCCCATACTGCTTGAGATTGACATGCCATGTTATGCTACTCAGGTTGTTATTATCGAACCCACACGCGAGCTGGTGCTTCAAGTCACTGAAGTCATAAAGAAACTTGCTCCATTAATTAAAACCACCCCTTGCTATGGTGGACATAATTCCCAAGACGAGCGTCACTCACTTTCTCAGACACCAGCCATTGTGGTGGCAACTCCCGGACGATTTCTTGACCATATTGAGAATGGGGATATCAACACAAGAACTGTTACGACTTTTGTCCTTGATGAATTTGACAAATCTCTGGAACTTGGGTTTTCTGGTGAGATGAGGCAGATCATCCGACGCCTCCCTTCTCGTTTGCGCACCTTAATGACATCAGCAACAATCATAAAACGGGTACCTGATTTTATCGACATTTCACAATATGTGACAATCAACTTCTTGCGACAATATGCCCTGTCTCCACAATCGCGCATCACCACTTGGCAAGTCAGTTGCAGTGACGATGAACGCATACTCTACCTAATCAGACTGCTGCTCTCGCTTCCTGATGAAAAAACAATAATTTTTGTGAACCAGCGTGACACAGCACAGCTTGTTTTTAATAAACTAACTGAAAATGGCATAACTGCGGGACTCTACATTGGCACTCTTGAGCAGAGTGAGCGTGAAAAAGTGCTGTCGATGTTTAAGAATGGATCTTTGCTGGTGATTGTGTCGTCCGACTTGGGAGGACGTGGCATTGACGTCGGTGACATCAAGCATATTATCCACTTTGAACAGCCGCTTACTAACGAAATCTTCACGCACCGCAATGGCCGCACCGCACGCGTTGATGCCACTGGAAATGTGTATGTCATCACAGGGCGTGACGAAGTGGTTGCACCATTTATCAAGATAGATTGCCATTATAATCTTAGCGTTGCAGAGGCATTAGAGAGGAAAGTGCCGCCCCGTGCCACTATTCATATTAGTGCCGGTAGGAAGGAGAAAATATCACGAGGTGATATTGTTGGTTATATGTTGCACAATTGTCCTATTATTGAAGTGAATGAGATTACTGGTATCGACATTTTCGACCATTATTCCCTCGTTGGAGTGCCCAGGGAAAAGGCTGAGGAAGTAGTAAAAACAATTTCACCTTTTAAGCTTAAAAAGCAAAAGGTGAAATCGATGATTGTAGAATTTAGACCTAAATATGTGAAATAATGCTGATTACTTCAATATCCCATCAAATATCGTAGTCATTTCGCTGGCATCGTGGTATCCAACCACTCTCTTAATCTCATCATCTGCCAACAAGAAGACAAAAGTAGGCACTGCCTCAACTCTATATTTCTCGGCTAATTCTGGATTTTCGTCGATATCTACTTTTTTGAATTCAATCTTGTCGCCATATTTCTTTTCCAATTGCTCCATCACTGGAGTCATAGCTTTGCATGGTCCGCACCAAGTGGCATAGAAGTCGATAAGTACAAGCTTCTCGGAAGTGGTGCTTGGAGACTTTACAACTTTCTCAGCCTCGCTTGATTTAGAACTTGCAGTCTCTTTTGCGGTATGCTTGTTGGCACAGCTATTGGCACACATCATGAGCAGCGTGCCCAGTGCAGCGCACATAATAAATCTAATCGCTTTCATAATTTGATATTTAAGGAGGGTTCTATAAATTAACTTGAGGTGTTTTTGATTTATTTTCGAGCAGATGCGAAG
>CALAVD010000245.1 GCA_937892085.1 uncultured Prevotellaceae bacterium | reverse complement strand
GAGAATATCAAGGCTGGCCGTCTGAATTACAATGTGGGTGACCGCATTAAAAACTCTCATATGTCGATTGCTCGGTGCGTGAAGATTCTCAAAGACAATGATCTCAGCAAGGTCAAGGGTATCATGCTCTTGCACCTCTCACACGACAATAGCAATAGAGATAATTTTGTCGCCCGCATTAAGCGCAATACCGGCAAGCACGTTATCGCTGCAGAAAAGGGCGTAGAACTGGAATTTATTATTTAGCCACAATGAAAGAAAAATGATACGGCAGAAGGAATTTTTTAACATTGAGTGCGACCATTGCGCAAGCATGCTCAGTGAAGAATGGTGGGATGATAAAGAAGCCACAGAGAGCCTTCTTGAAGAATGCGGATGGAAGAAATTAGGCGACCGTCACTATTGCGAAGATTGCTGGGACTATGACGATGATGATAACATCATAACCAAAGATGGCCGTAAGTTCGATGGTAATACACTCCAGGAAATAACAGACAAATGAAAGAAACCACTTTGACATTGGAGCAGATAGAGACTATTCTCACGGGCTATCCTGATTCACCTTTCTATATCAGGCAGAACATCGTTGTGCCAAACTGCGATTGGGGATTCCTCAACCACGAGGCCGATTTGCTGGTGCTCTCAAAAGCAAAATACCTGACAGAAATTGAGATCAAGCGCACATGGTCTGACTTCATGGCAGACTTCAAGAAAAGGCATACCCATTATGACCCCAAGCTGTCGCATTTCTATTATGCCGTTCCTTTGTCAATCGGTGAGCGCGTTTTCAACTGGCTCTATGAAGGCACTTACCAATGCCGCCCAGATTGGATATGCTATGAGCGTTCGCAAGTAACCGGCTATTCTGAGCATAATCCCAATAAATGCGGGCTGATTATCTATGCCAGCAGCAAAGAAACCCTTTCAAGGGGCTTCCGCATAGGAAGTTGCTGTCTGAACGTCGGTGCCAAGCGGATGAATAACTACAAACTGAATGTCGATGAAGAACTGAAGCTATTGCGTTTGCTCGGCATGAGGATTTGGAATATGAAAAAGAAGCTGGCCGAATATCAGGTTGAGCCTTCGCTATTCAGAAAATAATATCACTTTATAAAAACCAATTTAATTATGACACAGAATCAAGAATTGAAAATGGAACTCTTGAAGGAGTTCGCAATCAGCGAAGAACCTAAGACGGTGGATTTCTGCCGCGAAGCGTTCAAGTTTTTAACCGAGGGTGAAAGTCAGGGAATCCCCAAGGCCCCTATCAGCTTTGTCGAACCTCGACGCGCTCAATGTGAGAATAACGGCGTTTATCTCATTTATGAAGATAATAGCTATGCACTTTACACAAAGGATGCCGACACTAAGAACGTGAAGTATATCGGCATTATCCACGATGGTCATGCTTTCGCCGTCGCCCTGAAAGACCTCGGCGAGTTCCAGTTGCTCAAAGATGACGCGAAATGCCCCGAAAAGAGCGATTTCTATGTGCGCCGCGAATGTGATGCCCTCAATGACTGGGAGTGTATCAAACGCACCGCGCATATTCAGGAACTCGGCACCGATATTCCTTTGAAAGAAGGTGAATATATCCCTGCCTTGTCGATGGTGGCTGCTATGTGCTATTGGGCTGAAAGGGGCCTGAACGAAGCATTGGAAGCCGTCGGCGGCGAGCTTCTTGATATGGATAACGTCTACTGGTCGGTTACTGAGTATGGCAGTGCCTACGCGTGGGTCGTTGGCTTCAACAATGGTATCGTCTACAACAACAGCAAGTGCAACAGTGTCGTTGTTCGGCCCGTGGCAGCATTTATCCTTTAACCTTTCACCTTATTGGCTGGGTGTTCCAACACCCAGCCTTTGCGAATTACTATATCAAATAGGCACTAAGTGCCTCGAAAATATATCACAATGGAAGAAAAGAAAATAAAATACGGCTTCGGCACAAGCGATACGCATTGCGAGCCTTGGACGTTCGATTCTGTTGAAGAATTGTTAGAGTATGCTCAGGATTCATGGGATAGCCAAGACGGAAATCCATTCGATGAAGATTGTGAGTATAGCGGCTATATCTATGTTGGCGTTGCTAAGACATTAGAGCCATCTGATTTTGCTCCATCACTCGATGATATTGCAGACACAATGACCGACAAATTCTATTCTGAGCATAATATTGACGATGATGCCGATGTTCAGATTGTCAAGCGCAAAGAGGCCGAGGAAGAACTGAAAGCGTTCATCAATAAGTATTTCGATTTGCCTTGCACAATGGTCACAAATTGGAATATCGGACTGTATAACCTCAAAGAGCATAGTTGGGCTGAGAAATATAGCGGATTCGACAAACATATAAAGGGCTGAGTTATGAGAGATATAAAGTTCAGAGGAAAGGCAAACAGGGCCTAT
>CALAVD010000244.1 GCA_937892085.1 uncultured Prevotellaceae bacterium | reverse complement strand
ACCGAGATCTACACTCTTTCCCTACACGACGCTCTTCCGATCTTAATTTAAGTAAAGGTAATAAAAGAATGTTTTGAGGTTTATTCTAAATGCAAAGTTATTATGCTTTCAAAGGTGATGCGGTATTAAACGCAGTTTTTTCATATTCAACGCTCTTGCGTTTATTAGAAAGTTTCGTTAGCTATGCAATCCAATTGAAAGAAAGCTTGTCGCTCTCGTCACTACACCTGCTCCTCATAATGAAAAAATTGATGCAAACGATTGCGAATGCCTTCCCAAAAAAATCCAGACACAATATTCTGGACCGGAAAGATTCAAAAATCCTTCAATGACCTTGATTTAACGGTGCAAAGATATGAATAATTTTTGAATATACAATACCTTTTTTTGAACAAAATAGCGTGTGAACTCAAAACGCATTGTTTGTCAACACGATACAAAAACATTTTTTTAAACATGAAATTTGTGCAACGCGATTTCTGTTCCATCGAAGGTGGCATAGGTGAACTGGTCGATCCAGTCTCCTAAGATAGTCATCGTGCGGTCACCACCGAGAGCAATCTGGCGGGCAAGATGTACGTGACCGAACACGTAATGCCGCACATCGGGATGCTGCAAAGCATGATCTTCGCAGAACGTGGCAAGTCGCTGACAACACTCCTCTTTAACCTGCTCCTCGTAAGAGGGAGAGCGAGTCACACGGTTGTTCTGCGACCAGCCAGTGGCAATGGGATAAGTCCAGCGAGGGTGAACGCTCGCATAGAGCCACTGGCACACGCGGTTATAGAAACACCAGCGTGTGAAGCGGTACATGGGCTTCTGATAGCCCACATCGTCGCCATGCGAAAGCAGGAACTGCTTACCCATGATTTCCATCATAGTATTGCCCTTTAGCACCTTTAGCCCTATCTCGGTGGCGAGATAGTCGAAGAGCCACACGTCGTGGTTGCCAGTAAACCAGTAGATTTGCACACCCGCATCGGCAAGTTCGGCAAGTTTGCCCAAAAAACGCACATTGCCGCGCGGCACCACATATTTGTATTCATACCAGTAGTCGAGGATGTCGCCAAGCAGATACAGCTCGCAGGCATCAGCCTTCATGCTGTCGAGGAACGCCACCAGGCGCCCTTCATGCTCACGCTTGTCGGTGATATAGCGCGCTCCCAAGTGAGCGTCCGATATGAAATAAGCTTTCTTCATGCCGTGGTCCTGATAACTTAAAAAAACGAGAATAAGCTATTAAGAATCAATAACTAATAAGGTCTTCAAGCACTTAATCCATGTCGAAGCCAAGCTCCAGCTTCGCCTCATCGCTCATCATGCGCACGTCCCATTCGGGCTCATACACAAGATTTACTGTGCATGATTTTATGCCTTCTATGCTCTCCACCTTCTGTCGCACGTCCTCAAAGATAAAGTCGGCCATCGGGCAGTTGGGAGCAGTCAGTGTCATGTCGATAGAGACATGGCCATCGTCCTGCAAGTCAATCTTATACACCAGCCCCAAACTATACACATCAACTGGTATTTCAGGATCAAACACCGTCTTGAGCATCAATATAATCTGTTCCTCAAGTTTCAGTTTCTCTTCTTGTTCCATATATTTTCGTTTTTCGTTTATGGCTCTATGTTTTTTACCACTCAACGCAAGTGAGGCTCAAACCTACAATTGCGACTGCAAAAGTAGTGAAAAAATTGATAAATGCAGATTTTTTGGCAAACAATTCCCAACAATTAAACCCAAGTCAGTGTACGTCATTAGGATTTATGCCAGAACAGAATTTCTGTTACGGCATAATCACCCTTCAAAGAATGACATTTAGCTGCCCAATGACAAATTTGCATTACCCCCCCACGCATGGTTTCTCAGACGATTGAAGCCCAATCGTCACCCAACAGCAACAAAACCAATAAAAAACAGCTATTAAATAGCTTCAACAACCACACATAAAACATTTTTCACAAATTTAATCTTTTTTGTAATTGACGTGCTCGATTTTTGCCTATCAGGTATTTATCTTTGCCAGCAACAAAAAAGAACGAGGCCCGAAAGTCCCGCTCTTGATGTCTTCACAACGGAATAAAAAAACGAGAGTGGTTTACACCACCACCCCCGTCCGCATCACCTCGCGATAGATAGGCGAATCCTCGCCATTCTCAAGGAGGATTGGTTCAAGATAAAGGCTCACTTTATCTACATCATGGCAGAGGCTCGAAGATGTATCCCACCACGTTCCTTCCTCTATCTTGGGCACAATAACAGCCACATCAATATCGCTCCATTCGTTCGGACAGTTCTTGGCGTATGAGCCAAACATCATC
>CALAVD010000243.1 GCA_937892085.1 uncultured Prevotellaceae bacterium | reverse complement strand
CAAGTGTGACTGAAGTTCAGACGTGTGCTCTTCGATCTTCTGCTTCTCAGTCTTTTTCTTCTTGTTGAGGAAAAGACTGAGAAGCAGAGCCAATGTCAGCAGAGCCGCGCCGACCAGGGGAACCAAAAGCGAATAGAGAGATATTTTGGCCGCGCTAAGTCCTGTGGCGACTGTGAACCCGACGGTCATTCCGGTTAGAGTGCGAGTGATGGTGATGAATCGGGGTACACGTCCTTTCGTCAGCGAGTTCGCGAGACTGAAAAGGAGTCCGAACAGGAAACCGCCCTGATTACCGATGTTTTGCAGCAACATCACCGTTGCGGCGATACCCACCATCGAGTTCAGCCAGATTTGCGAGATGTTCATGAACGAATAAATCAGCAGCGCGGCACCCATACCGCCGATAACCGGCGCCACACCACGCGAAGAGTCCTTGCCGATATTTGCGAACATACCCTTGATTCCGCCGGCGACCCCCACAAAGGGCAATTTTTTCTCAAACAGCGGAAGAATAAGACTGTTGATGAACACCGCCATAACCACCTTGCCGACGATACCGCCCACGGCGCCGAGAGCGCCTCCGAAGAGTCCACCTTCGGCGAAAGTGAAAAAGCTGACGATTTTAGCCCACAGAGGCAGTTCCATCTTCGACGAGAAGTAGCCGATGACAAGCCACACGACACCGATGACAAGTGTCGGTAGCAGTTTCAGCGGATGCTTGAAAATCTCAAGACTCTGCTTGAGAGAGTTTTTCAGGAATTTTCCCACCCCCACGCGTTCGTGATGAGGTGCTTGGGTATTCTGAACGTTTTGCATTGGTGGCATTATTAGGAATTATAAATGATTAACGGTGATATTGAGCGAGAATGTGCGCGATTGCGGGCACGTCGGCAGCCTTAGCCCATTGCGGCATGCCATTGGTCCACACAAGTGATGCTGAAGTCAAGCCGTTGTGTAAGAGTTCGTTGACGGTGAACGGGCCGAGTTTTTGATTACCAGCACCGAGCATATAGAATCGGACGACGGGTTGCGTCGGAGCGTCGGGAGCGGTAATTGACGCGGGTGGCGGTGCCGGTGCTTGACGCTTTGCGAGAGCGTCGGCGAGCAGAGCCACATCCGAAGCCCTCTTCCATTGCGGCATACCTTCAGTCCACACTTGAGTGGCAGGTGTCAGACCGTTAGCGAGGAGTTCGTCGATAGAGAACGGACCGAGTTGCCGGTTTCCGGGGCCGAGCATTCGATATTTAACCGCAGGCTTGGGCGCGGGAGTCAGCACTTGAGCGATTTCGGGCACTTGACCGGCTTGAGCCCATTGAGGCATACCGCTTGCCCATACGAGCGTTTCGCCCGTAATTTTCTGAAGGACGAGTTGGCGTGGGGTGTAGGGTCCGGCTTGCTTGCCCTCCTTCATAATATAGTTTTTCTCCAAGAGCTTTTCTTGAGCCAGCCCTTCGGCGATGGCCTTTTCCACGGCCTCTTCGGCAGCCGCTTCTTCTTGAAGGCGTTCCTGCAGGTCGCGGAGCAGGAAGTCGCGTTCCTGACATGGTTCCATAGGCACGAACAGCCATTCGGCAAGGTATTCGAGCCCGGGACAGAGAGCGATGGCTCCCTCACGCGAAACGTAGTAGAACGAGGGCTCTTCGATTTCGTGGTTGGCATCGTATTCGCGGGCGAATTCGAAAATGTCCTTCAGCGTGAAAGGCGTGCCGTCGCCGACGAGCCGCCACACCATTGTGTGGCTCATAGCCACCGCCAATGCCTGCATCATGTAGTGGTAATGACCAGTCCAAAAAGCCTCTTCGGCATACTCTTGATTCTTTTTCATTTTTTCTGAATCCATAATTTTATGTCTTTTTGTGAATTTTTATTCAATATGTTATTGCCTCGGATGGTTTTTGCCATATTCTTTAGCCCGATTGATAAGGGCTTTTTTGAAATTGGTGAGGTCGGTCTTGAGGTTGACGGCATCACGGGTAAGACCTTCCGCCGTTTGACCTTCCCAATCGTGCAAACCGAACTTGCTGGCTGCCTCGGTGGATTTGGTGCTAAGCATCTTTGAAGGGTCAACTATTCCGCCTTTCAAGGCGTTAGAAGTGCCCTTTATTGAGAAATTCTTGCTTAGGTCTTTGAGGGTCCAGTTGTTCATATCGGCATTGAACGTCGATGAGTTGGCACCTTTGATTTCAACGTTCCAACCTTTTAAGCCCGTTGATTTTAGTCCGCCTTTGGGTTCGAAAAATTTGAGAACCTTCTTAGCCGTTTCGGGTTTCATGCGGATTCCCACATCATCATTGATGTTGACAAAGCCTTTTTGGAGCGACTGTTCAGCGCCGGTCTTGAGTTTGTCGAGTCCGCCGCTGGCAAGTTTGCCGAGCATGAAATCGCCAGTCTTCATAGCACCGGAATTGACCATCCCATAGAACGTCGTGCCTAAATCGCCGGTCTTTTCATATACTTTCATTCCGTCCTTAACCATTTCGGTGCCTACTGTAATCGCATATTCCTTGAACGGGTTCTTAGTCAGGTCGCCTGCCTGATTCTGGATAACTCCGAGAGCTCCCTGACCGGTCCCCGACATGACGTGCGCAAATTTCTCGCCAACTGACATATTGCTGTAGTGTGCCTCGCTGGCGGCAACGAGAGTGGATTTTGCCAAAGTGTAGGCATTTTTGATTAACCGTCCGCCGGGTACACATTCGCCCATCACGTTAACGGCAGCCTCGCAAGTTTTATCAACAAGTTCGGCGGTGGCAATAGCCTCGTCGTATTTAGCCGACTCTTTCATCCATTCCGCACTTTCGATTTGAGCCTTAATCTGCTCATTTTTGATGGTTTTTTTCAAGTTGTCGACGGTGGTGTGGTATTTGTCGGCAAGTTTGTTGATATAATCCTCATGATTACGGAGTTGCTCCTGCTCTTTCTTCCAGTCGCTGAAGGCTTTCGATTCGTCGGAATAGCCGCGTTCGAAGTCAATTCTACTTTGTTTTTCCCACGCTTCGTGCTGTTCCTGTTGATTGCGCTTTGTCGTTTCGGCAGTTTGCTTTACGTAGTCGGAGTTCTCATAAGAGAAACGGACACGCTCTTCGATGTCGGCATCGGTGAGAGGGTTGGTGTCGCCGTAATATTTCACCCAACGGCCGTCTTCTGTGGGGTAGTATTCCGTTTTCTGTCCCGTTGCGGGGTCTTTGACGGTAAGCGTGCCGTCAGGAGCCTCCTTTATATATTTATTGCAGAGGTCGGGGTAGTCGGTGGAGTGAAAGAGTTTGTCATCAGGTGGAGAAGGAGGCACATCGCCCTCCTTTTCTTCCTCCTCTTCGGGCTTTTTGCCATCGATGGCTTCCCTGTCGGGCAGCTCGGGCGGGAAATCCGAGCCTCCACCGCCGCCATTGATGATTTCTGTGAGGTTTGCCACTATTGCCGAGCCCGAACCGCCCACAAAGCCGCCGATGCCGCCCAAAAGAATGGCGCCGATAATCGACACCACTTGAATGGCTATCGTCTCTTTGGCATCGGTGTGCTCGCCCAAATGGAACGGGTCGCCCTCGTCGCGAAGCCACATATCTATTCCTTCGGCGAAGTCGAGCAATTCTTCTTTATCTTCTTGAGTCAGATTCTTCGCGTCCTCGCTGTCAATCATCACTTCTTCGACTTCGAAATAGACGCGCGCCCACGGATGTAGGAATCCTCGCTTTTCCTCTTCTGTTGGTGGACGGCGATGAAATGCATCCTTGCCGGAGAAATATTTCTTATTTTTGTTCCAATCATCCATATAATCTACGCCGACAATCAAAAACAGACGGTTGCCTCCTTTGTAATAGATGAAGTGGCTAAGCAGCGGATTTTCTCCGGGTTTTTTCGTCGTTATTATCGGACCATCGCTGTTTGTTGAAGGCGATGTCGAAACTTTTCCACTTTCACCATTGATACGAGTTGTCGTGCCCGTATAAACCATTTTGGCATCAGCGGTATAGTCGAACTCGATGCCCTCGGCACTCGGTATCATTCTGAGATTTTTGATGTTCATCGTCACAGTCACCTTCTGTTTATCCGTTACCACATCTTTGCAATACGGCAAATTAAGATGCTCAGTTGTGGAAAAATTGTACCACCCTGAATAAGAACGGTTGACCCCTTCGTCGGCGTAGATACAGAAGCCCGCTTCGCTAAGCGGAGCTCCTTTCACACCGAACATGTCGTGATAGTCGAGCTCATTAAGAACCGTGCGCGACCCGACCCATTCTCCAAAAGAATAGAATTTTTCAATGTGACCTGCGATGCACAGCGGCTTAAGACGCAAACCATAAACCTTCACCCCGCTCTTCAACAACACTTTGTTAAAATCGATGTCGCCTTGATCGTAGTCGGGGGTATGGTCGGTTTCTTCGATATCCTGAAGTTTGAAATATACCACCGGGTCAACCCACACGGAACCTGCTTCAATTTGTTCGCCGTCGGCAAGAGCCGACAGAGACGACAACGCCAAAAGCGATGTCAGAGTGAGTTTTAAGTGCGTTAGCCTATAATGTTTCATATTGATGATTGTTATTTGTTTACGTACTGTTGTTTGTCGTGGATAGCCCGCGCCTTTAGTGCATCATTGAAGTTGGCGATGTCGCCCTTGTCGCAGTCGCGCTGCCGGTCGGTGGTTAAGTTCTGAAGATGAAAGGAATCGACAAGGTCTTCCCATTTGGCGTTACCGAAGTATTGTTCTCCGTCAGCGAGGGCGACTGTCGGTGCGCAAACAGCAATCGAAATGGCGATTGTTGCGGTCAGTGCTTTTTTTGGAATATATTTTTGTCATAGCGAGGGCGAGGAAGCTTATATTAACAGGGGTGTTATCTACCTTAATATTCGTGAAAATGTATCTGCTTGCAAGATCATCACATGAAACTCCTTCAATTAGCTCAATTACATTATTGGAATAATCTATGATGTCTTGTAACCTTCCTTTGTCACGAGCCTGTTCTCTCATATATCAGTTCTTTGTCTCGTTCAACACTATCAGCTGCAAAAGGTCTCAAAGTCCCATCAACGACTAAATCAACATTACGCCCAAGCAATTCACTCAAATCCATATACATAGCCCCTTGTGTAAAGAGTGTGAATGGTTTGCCTGAGTAGTCTGGCACGAACAAAATGTCTATATCACTATTTGGAGTCTCCTCGCCACGAGCGAAAGACCCGAACAACCATGCTTTCAAGACGGGTTGCGTCTTGAAATACTCGGCGATTATCGCTTTGATCTCTTCTGTACTCATGTGCTAAAAAAACTTTTATACCAATTGCAAAGTTAAACACATTTTTCAAAACGGCAATCGAAATAGCAACAAAAAATTGCAGCTATTATGATTTTTGAAAAAAAATGTTGCTTTATAGATGATAAGTCACAGAAAATAGATACCTTTGTAGGCGGTAAAAAGTGGATATGATATTATTGTGAGAGATTTGAAGTTTATATGGAACAGGCTGTGGATATGGGTTCGCAACATCCTTATCTTCTTCTTTGTTTCGTCGATACTGGCGGTGATAGCTTTCAAGTGGGTGCCAGTGTATCGCACTCCACTCATGTATATCAGGTATTGCGAGCAGTATATCGACGGCAAGGAGCCCAAAATCAAGCACCAGTGGGTGGATTTGAACCAAATATCGAAGCACATGCCGGCAGCGGTAATCGCCAGCGAGGACGCGCACTTCTTGGAGCATAGCGGATTTGACGAGAAGGCCATCCTCCAAGCACGCCTCCACGCCCTTGAGGGCGGCAGGGAACGTGGCGCAAGTTCCATCTCTCAACAAACTGCCAAGAACGTGTTCCTGTGGCAAGGGCACAGCTGGGTGAGGAAAGGTCTGGAAGCTTACTTCACCTTCCTCATTGAGAAAATATGGGGCAAAGAGCGCATCATGGAGGTGTATCTCAACTCCATCGAGATGGGCGACGGCATCTATGGCGTGCAGGCTTGCGCCAACGCCAATTTCAATAAAAATGCCAGTGAACTCACACAGCGCGACGCTGCACTCATCGCTGCCACTCTACCTAATCCGCTGAAGTTTGACTCTGCCAATCCCAGCAAATACATGGAGAAGCGCCGCAAGGCCATCGTAGCCGGCATGAACTACCTGCGCAACAACAACATGGCCCCCGACTGGGGCGTTGACCCTCTCACCACTCACAATGCCACTGCCCAGCAGAGCAGCAACAGCAACACAAAAAAGAAGAGCAAAAAGAAACGATAATGGGGATGGTAGGTCCGTGGGTCGTGGATGCTATTGGCTTGTTTACTTGTCAGCTCGTTTACTTGTTAACTAAAAACATAAAAAACATCTTAAAACAACTATGGATTTTATTTCGCAAAGACTTCAAGCGTTGTCGCCATCGGCTACACTGGCGATGTCACAAAAGAGTACCGAACTTAAGGCTCAGGGTATTGACGTTATCAACCTTAGCGTTGGAGAGCCCGATTTCTTCACCCCCGACCATATCAAGGAAGCCGCCAAGAAGGCGGTAGATGACAACTTCTCGTTCTACTCGCCAGTGCCTGGATATATGTCGCTCAGGCAAGCCATCAGCGACAAGCTCAAAAACGAAAACAATCTGGATTTCGCTCCCGAACAAATCGTGGTGGGCAACGGCGCCAAGCAGTCGCTGTGCAACACCGTGCTGTGCCTCGTCAACCCTGGCGATGAGGTGATTATCCCCACACCGGCTTGGGTGAGCTATGTGCAGATGGTGAACCTGTGCGGTGGCAAGAGCGTGCTCGTGCCAGCAACCATCGAGACCGATTTCAAGATCACCCCTGAGCAGCTTGAGAACGCCATCACCGAGAAGTCAAAACTTATAATACTGTGCTCGCCCTCTAACCCCACCGGCAGCATCTATAGCCGCAACGAGCTCAAAGCTCTCGCCGATGTGCTGGCACGCCACCCGCAGGTGATGATTATTGCCGACGAGATTTATGAGCACATCAACTACGTGGGCAAGCACGAGTCATTAGCTCAGTTCCCCGAGCTCAAAGACCGCGTCGCCGTTATCAACGGTGTGTCTAAAGCCTATGCTATGACCGGATGGCGCATCGGTTACGTTGCTGCTCCTCTGTGGCTCGCCAAGGCCGTGAATAAGCTGCAAGGACAATACACCAGCGGTGCTTCGTCAATCGCCCAGAAAGCCGCCGAGGCTGCCTATCGTGGCTCACAGCAGTGCGTTGAGGACATGCGCGTGGCATTCCAGCGCCGCCGCGACCTCATCACCGGCCTGCTTCAGGAGATTCCCGGCATGGAGCTGAGAGTGCCTCACGGAGCATTCTACGTGTTCCCCAAGGTTGACGCATTCTTTGGCAAGCGTTGCGGCGACACCGTCATCAACGATGCCGGCGACCTCGCCATCTACCTGCTTGAGAAGGCACACGTGGCAAGCGTGGCAGGCGACGCCTTCTGCTGCCCAGGCTACCTGCGCATGAGCTACGCCACCAGCGACGAGAACATCACCGAGGCCATGAGGCGAATCAAGGAAACACTCAGCAAGCTGAAATGAAAATCTCCGACCGAAAGACCATCCGAAAATATAAGGCTGTGGATGTAGAGAAGACCCTCATCCACAACCTTCTGCGCACAGCCTCCAGAGCCGCCACGATGGGCAATATGCAGCTCTACAGCGTCATCGAGACACGCACGGCTGAAGGCAAGGCGGCACTTGCACCGCTCCACTTCAACCAGCCCATGGTGACCAGTGCCCCCGTGGTGCTCACCTTTGTGGCCGACTTCCGCCGTTTCACTCGCTGGTGCGACCTCTCTGATGCCGCAGCGGGCTACGACAACCTGCTCTCCTTCCTGAATGCCGCTACCGACACGTTGCTCTTCTGCCAAAACTTCTGCACGTTAGCTGAAGAGGCCGGACTGGGCACCTGCTTTCTGGGCACCACAGTCTATAATCCGAAGGGAGTCATTGCCGCCCTCGACCTGCCCATGCTCACCTTCCCCGTGGCCACCATCACTGTGGGCTGGCCCGACGAAGACCCCGCACAGCCCGACCGACTCGACATCGAAGACCTCGTTCACGCCGAGACTTACCACGATGCTGACGACGACACCATTCGCCGCATCTATGCCTACAAGGAGTCGCTGGCAGAGAACAAGCACTTCGTGGAAATCAACCACAAGCAGAACCTTGCCCAGGTCTTCACCGATTGCCGCTATACACGCAAGGACAACGAGGCTATGTCAACAGGACTGCTGGAAGCATTGCACTTGCAAGGATTTATGTAGTAATTCATAAAAAGCCAATTTATGAACCGAGAAAACTTTGGAAGCAAACTGGGTGCCATCCTTGCCGCAGCGGGTTCTGCTGTCGGTCTGGGCAACGTGTGGCGATTCCCCATCGAGACAGGGCAGAATGGCGGTGCCGCCTTCATCATTATATATATAATGTGTATCATCACCCTCGGTCTGCCCATTATGATCAGCGAATTTCTCATTGGCCGCTACACCCACAGCAACACAGCCGGAGCCTACCGCATTCTCTCGGACGGCAGTCCCTGGAAGTGGGTCGGACGCATGGGCGTGTTCACGGGCTGGTTCATCCTCTGCTACTATGCCGTAGTGGGCGGCTGGACCATGCACTACACTTTCCTCTCGCTGACCAATGCCTTTGCAGGTGTGCCAGCCACCCGGTTCGGGCAGATTTTCGAGGACTTCACGGCCAATCCCTGGATTCCCAGCCTCTGGTTCATCCTCTTTATCGGTATCACCCACTTCATCATCACACGCGGTGTGCAGTCGGGCATTGAGCGGTTCTCCAAAATCATGATGCCCACTCTCTTCATCATCACCCTTCTGCTCACCTTTTGCTCCCTCAGCCTCCCCGGTGCAGCCGACGGCATAGAGTTCCTCTTGAAGCCCGACTGGTCGAAGGTGAACAGCACCGTCGTCCTGGCCGCTGTGGGCCAAGCCTTCTATTCCCTCAGTCTCGGCATGGGCTGTCTTTGCACCTACGCCAGCTATTTCGACGAGAAGACGCCGCTGGCCAAAACTGCCACTCATGTGGCCATTATCGACACCTTTATTGCTGTCATGGCGGGATTCATCATCTTTCCCTCCATGTTCAACATCGGCATGAATCCCAACGAGGTAGGTGCAGGTGCAGGATTGGCTTTCGTCTCCCTGCCCAATGTCTTTCAGCAAGCCCTCAGTGGCAGTCCGCTGCTGGCCATTTTGTTCTCCACACTCTTCTATTTCCTCCTCTTTGTGGCTGCCCTCACCAGTGCTATGTCGCTCCACGAAGTAGCCACAGCCTACATCACCGAGGAATTTAATCTTTCGCGTCGCAAGGGCACCCTCATCATCACGGGCACCGTGCTCATCCTCGGCCTGCTCTGCTCCCTTTCCTTCGGTCCCCTTTCGGGAGTTCAGCTCTTCGGACGCAACATCTTTTCCCTCTTCGACGACTTCTCAGGCATGGTGCTCCTCCCCCTCGGCGGAATGCTCATCAGCATCTTTGCCGGATGGCGGCTGGACCGTCAGCTTTATCGCAACGAAATCAGTAACGGCGGCGACCTGCGCACTCCTTATTTCAAGGCCCTTATCTTCTCCCTCCGTTACATTGCTCCGCTGGCCATCGGCCTTGTCTTTCTCGACCAGCAGGGCGCATTCAACTTCCTGAAGCACTAATCGCCTGTCCTCCCCTTGCTCGCAGCAGGTTTCTTTACAGGCGACTTCTATCAATTGAACACAGCGACACAGAGATTTACCGGAACCTCTGTGTCGCTGTGTTCAAGACTCGTTCTCGTTCTTTTTGTGTTAATAAAGCTTTAAGGCTGCTGGAAATCATTCATTTTCAGATGCAACACCATGCGTTGCAGTTTTAGGAAAGGTAGCAGAAACATACTGAGGCTGTTACATATAGAAAACATCTGGCTCGCGTAGGCAATGCGTCGCGCTCACGTAGGCAATCAGTCGCAAACAATTGCCTACGCGAGCACGGCGCATTGCTAACACGGTTTAAGAAAAACCGAAGAATCTGCCATTTCATGCCGAAATCTCCCGCCCTCAGCCTGTCTGCTTTCGCGAAACCGATGAAAAATGTTGTGCCTCGTAAATTTTTTGCGAAAAAAGTTGACAAAAAGTGTGAGGCAAATGGCAAATATTTCGTACCTTTGCAGCCCAAGTAGCTCTCATCGGCGATGGGGGCGTTTTTTCAGTGTTTATTTAAGGTAAAAAAGAACGGAAAACAAAAGGAAAAAGGAAAGGAAATGTAAGAATGACAGACAAGAAGACAATCAAGACAGCGCTTATTTCGGTATTTCATAAGGACGGACTGGAAGACCTGCTGGCAGAGCTGGCCGGA
>CALAVD010000242.1 GCA_937892085.1 uncultured Prevotellaceae bacterium | reverse complement strand
CTCTCCCCTCTCTCACCTCTTCCCTCTTCCCTCTCACCTCTTCCCTCTCCCCTCTCACCCTCCCCCTCTAAACTTTTATTTGCTATTATCATTTTTTTGTCATAACTTTGTGCTTTTAAAGCATCAAGTTATGAGAATTGGTATTATTGTAGCATTAAGTAAAGAGCTCGAGTTGCTCAAGCCACAGCTTGAAAACTTGAGGATTATCGAGAAGAACAACATCACATTTTATTGTGGCACAATAGGCAACCACAAGATTGCCGCTATGCAATGCGGCGTGGGAAAGGTGAATGCCGCCATCGGCACCTTAACCATGATCGACAGCTATTCCCCTCAGCTTATCATTAACACCGGTGTGGCTGGTGGAGCCAGCGACAAAGTGAGCATCATGGATCTCGTGGTAGGCAGCCAAGTGTGCTACCACGACGTGTGGTGTGGCGGTTTCGACGACACCGTGAGCTATGGACAGATGCAGGGCTTGCCACTCTACTTCGATGGCGCTGCCGCTGTGATAGAGAAAATTCACGAAGACCCACACCTGCATTGCGGCCTCATCGTGAGCGGCGACCAGTTCATCGACAATATCGACGACATCAACAAAATCAAGAGTCACTTCCCGCAAGCCCTCGCCGTGGATATGGAGAGCGGTGCCATTGCACACACCTGCCACGTGCGCAAAACACCGTTTGTGAGTATGCGCATAATCAGCGACTCACCAGGAGCCAATCGCAACAACAGCCAGGAATACAGCGACTTCTGGGTTGATGCGCCAGCCCACACCCTCGCCGTTGTCAAGGATTTGCTGCAACAATTAGATTAACATCACTCAACAACTATGGAAAAAGTAGCAAGTTTCAATATCGACCACACCAAGCTGCTACGGGGCATTTATGTGTCACGCAAAGACAAGATAGAAGGCGGAGGCACTATCACCACCTTCGACATTCGCATGAAGCTCCCTAACCGCGAGCCAGCAGTGAGCCAGAGCGCGCTGCACACCATCGAGCACCTCGCCGCCTCGTTCCTGCGCAACCACCCCGTGTGGGGCAGCAAAGTGGTGTATTGGGGGCCTACAGGATGCTGCACCGGTAACTGCCTGCTCATGCAGGGCGACCTCGAGTCGAGCGACATCGTGCCACTAATGAAGGAACTCTTCACCTTTATCGCCAATTACGACGAGAGCGAGATTCCTGGCTGTAGCGCTCAGGAGTGCGGCAACTACATGCTCAACAACCTCCCGATGGCAAAATGGGAAGCACGCAAATTCTTAGTAGAAATACTCAACAACATCCAACCCCAAAACCTCGTATATCCCTAAATGTGGATGGGGAACGAAGAGGCAAAATGTTCCCCATGCTGCGACTCCGTCGCAGCCCACTTAACACTTAACACTTAAATATGGCTTTTTTTAAAAATTTTTTCAGCAAAGAGAAGAAAGAGACCCTCGACACTGGTCTTAACAAGACCAAAGAAGGATTGTTCTCCAAACTCAAGAAAGCGGTAGCCGGCAAATCGACAATTGACGACGACGTGCTCGACAACCTCGAGGAGGTGTTCATCACCAGCGACGTGGGAGTAAACACCACACTCAAAATCCTCGACCGCATCCAAGAGCGCGTGGCACGCGACAAATATGCCACCACCAATGAGCTCAACGACATGCTGTGTGAGGAAATCACACAGCTGCTTGCCGATAATGACAATGCTAACCGCGAGGACTTCACCGTGGATGACGACAAGAAACCTTACGTCATAATGGTGGTGGGAGTGAATGGCGTGGGCAAAACCACGACTATTGGCAAACTCGCCTACCAGTTCACCCAGGCTGGCAACAAAGTGGTGCTCGGAGCAGCCGACACCTACCGCGCTGCCGCCGACGAGCAGCTCGAGATTTGGGGTGAGCGAGTGGGAGTGCCCGTCATCAAGCACAAGATGGGTACCGACCCGGCCTCGGTGGCCTACGACACCGTGGCGAGCGCCAAGGCGCAGAACGCCGACGTGGTGATTATCGACACCGCAGGCCGACTCCACAACAACGTGGGGCTGATGAATCAGCTCACCAAAATCAAGAACACCATGAAGAAGGTGCTACCCGATGCGCCCAGCGAGGTGCTACTCGTGCTCGACGGCTCCACCGGGCAAAACGCCTTTGAGCAGGCCAAGCAGTTTGTCGCTGCCACCGAGGTCAACGCCCTGGCGGTCACCAAGCTCGACGGCACCGCTAAGGGTGGTGTGGTGATTGGCATCAGCGACCAGTTCCAGATTCCCGTGAAGTACATCGGCTTAGGCGAGCGCATGGAAGACCTCCAAATCTTCCGCAAAGAGGAATTCGTGAAATCCCTCTTCGGAAAGTAATATTTTAGTAGAGAGTAAGAGGGGAGAGGGGAGAGATTTATATAACTTTGTAAAATAATAAGAAAAAGGAGGAGGAAAAAGAGAGAGGAGAGATTTTATGGAAGAAATTTTTTTCACTTTTGAAACACTTGATGTTTATAATAAAGCTCGTAAATTAGTAAAAGATATTTACTTGTTGCTTGAAGTTTTTCCATCATTCGAAAAATATTCTTTATGTGACCAAATTAGGCGTTCTGCTATTTCTGTGCCATCAAATTTAGCTGAAGGCAGTGGAAGATTCTCTATAAAGGAACGTGTACATTTTATAGAAATTTCCTATGGTTCATTGATGGAGTTATATTGCCAACTCTCTATAGCAAATGATTTAGGTTATTTTTCAGCAGAAGAACAAAAAAAATTTAAAATCCAGATTGATGAGATTGCAAGGATGTTATATGGACTGAGAACCAGCCTAATAAATAAATTAAAACAAGCATAATACCCACACAATAACAAGATGAAGAAAAATAAACTCTCCCCTCTTCCCTCTCGCTCTCCCCTTAAAATAAGCATTATTTCCCTGGGGTGCTCTAAAAATCTTGTGGATTCGGAGCACCTAATTCGTCAACTCCATGCCGCCGGCTACACCGTGGAGCACAACCCCAGCCATGTTGATGGCGAGATTGTGGTGGTCAACACCTGCGGTTTCATTGCCGACGCTCAAGAGGAGTCAATCAACACCATCCTTGAGATGGGCGAGGCGAAACGACAGGGACGCATCAGGAAACTCATCGTCATGGGATGCCTAAGCGAGCGATTCATGGCCGACCTCATGGAGGAACTGCCCGAGGTGGACCGCTTCTACGGCAAGTTCAACTGGAAAAAGATGCTCGACGACCTGGGCAAGAGCTACCGCGACGACCTTGCCAGCGACCGCATACTCACCACCCCACCCCACTACGCCTACATGAAAATATCGGAGGGCTGCAACCGCTTCTGCGCCTTCTGCGCCATTCCGCTCATCACGGGCCGCCACAAGAGCGTGCCGCTGGAGCAGCTGCTCGACGAGACGCGCAACCTCGTGAGCCGAGGCGTGAAAGAGCTGAACGTGATAGCCCAAGACCTATCAAGCTATGGCATGGACCTCTACGGCAAGATGATGCTGCCTGAGCTGATAGAAAAAATGGCAGCTATCGACGGCGTGGAGTGGATACGCCTCCACTATGCCTACCCCACACAATTCCCCTGGGACATCTTGCCCGTGATGGCGCAGCACGATAACGTGTGCAACTACCTCGACATCGCCCTGCAGCACATTAGCGACACGGTGCTCACCAACATGCGCCGCCACATTACCCGCGACGACACGCTGCGCCTTATCGAGCGCATGCGCCGCGAGGTGCCGGGGCTGCACCTGCGCACCACCCTTATGGTGGGATTCCCAGGCGAGGGCGACAAGGAATTTGACGAACTGATGGACTTCGCGCGTGAAGTGCGCTTTGAGCGAATGGGAGCTTTTGCCTACAGCGAGGAAGCCGGCACTTGGGCTGCACAAAACCTTGACGACAATATCCCGCAAGACGTGAAACAGGCTCGCCTTGAAGCACTTATGAACCTGCAAGAGTCTATTTCCATGGAGATACAAGAGAGCAAAGTGGACACCACCCGGCGTGTGATTATCGACCGAGAGGAAGACGAGTATTACGTGGGTCGCACCCAGCACGACTCCCCCGAAGTAGATCCCGAAGTCCTCATCACAAAGACTACGCCCCTCACCCCAGGCAATTTCTACAACGTCCACATCACCAGCGCATTGCCCTTCGAGCTCATGGCGACAGTGGAAAAGTAAAACTATGAAAAAGATAGCCATTTTTATTTTTGCCATAATAGCACCAATGGTTGTTAAAGCACAAGTCATCGACAAGGCAGCCCTGCGGCAAGCTGTGGAGCAGCTGATGAACGAATATCCAGCCTCTACCCTGCAAGACATCTACAAGGCGTTCTACCAGGAGCATTTCGGCGCCGAGCACATGATTGCCGACACTGCCGCGGTGCGCGACTACCTCAGCTACGAACTCGACCACTGCCACGACCAGACGATTACCCTCTACTACGAGCCTATAGGCGTGAATGGTGACTACATGCGAGTATATCTCAATGCAGTTAAAGATGGGATCATCACCCCCGAGCAACTACTCTGGGCATTCCTCGACAGTGCCAAACCAGCGCAGCACTCTGCTACCGGCTGGACAACAAAGTGGCAAGCGATTGTGGAAGTGATTGATGAGATAATACCGGGCTTTGGTCAAGAAGACCGCGAACTACTGAGCCAAGCAAGCCAGCGCAACCAAGCAGTGCACCACAGCGGCGCCTACAACGCCGCCTATCACCCCCACTACCGCATCGTGAAACGCGAAATCTTCGAGCAACAACTGAAACCTGCTCTGGAAAATTGACAAAAAATTTGCACTTTTAATCCTATAAGTTTATCTTTGTAACGAAAATCAAGCGAAATAGTAGCTGCGACAACGGCGGTATCAGCAATCTCTACTGCCTCGTCAGCTCGTTTTCTTGTCAGCTTGTTAACTTTAAAGAAATATGGACTTCAACATAACTAACCCCTTCCACTGCGAGCTGCCGGTGCAGCTGCGCTTCAGCGACCTCGACACGTTAGGCCATGTCAACAACTCGGTGTATCTCAACCTCTTCGACCTGGGCAAGAGCATCTACTTTGAGCGCGCTGCCGGCGAGCGACAAGACTGGAACAACGTGAACGTGGTGATTGCCAACATCAACTGCAACTTCCTGCACGAGACGCTCTTCGACGAGCCCTTAGTGGTAAAGACGCAAATCGACCACGTGGGAAACAAGAGCTTCACCGTGCTACAAATTCTACAAAACACCGCCACCGGCGAGGTGAAATGCGCGTGCTCGCAAGTGATGGTATATCTCGACCCCGACACGCGCCTGCCGGCACCCCTGCCGCAGCACTGGCGCGACTGCTTCGCCGCCTTCGAGGGACGGGACATGAGTCCTCTTCAAAATAAATAAGCACATTAATCAGACTAATTAAAACGAATTGTTTCTCATTGATAATCAACAGACTAAAAAATCAGATTAATCCGTAGTTTTTCTCAAGCGGACTCTGAAATGTGAATTATTATAAATGACTAATTATCATTATTATGAAAAAAATTCTTTCTCTCATCGCTATAGCGGTAGCCGCTATGAGCACCACTACCGTGACGGCGCAAAACGCCTTCCACCCAACAGTTGACAAAAACGGTTACTACAATGTGCTCGACTGCCCCACCAGTCCATCCTACTTCAAGGCGACAACCGAACAGAACGAGGACGATGGCAGCTACACCGTAAACATCTACCGCGCTCGCGAGCTGGCACAGACCATCAGCTGCGAAGTGACAGGCGGCGGCCTGCATTACTTTGACGCCAACTTCGACGGCAATCTCGACATCATGGTGGGACCCGCCACAGCGCGCAATTACAGCACCATCCTGCTATGGAGCGACAAGCGCAACGAGTTTGTGCCCATGGACGGCGAGGCGCTCAACGGCTACTTCATCGTCAACCCCAAGAGCAAGACCTGGGTGGGCATGAACTCGGGCGGAGCAAGCAGCACCTTCTACAAGATGATGCGATGGAACGGCAACGCACTTGAAGTCATCGAGTCGCTCATGGTGTTCAGCGACCCGAGCGAGCAAGCTGATAATGGCGTAACCACAAAATACACCCTCTTTGAGGGCGATGACTACTACGGTCCGCAATCGGCAGGCAAAGTGAAGACAAGAACCAACAAACTCGCCAAGCTCCCCAAGCAGTGGCAGCAAATCATCGCCTCGTTCGATAACATGTAATATAATGAGATTATCACCTTTTATCAAAGACCTGCTCGCCAAGCAATGCTGCCGTGAGCTCGCTACACCTGGCGACTGTGCCGTGCTCGCCCTTGACATCGAAACCAAAATGGCGAGCATGTGGGAGTCAACACTCTCAAACGACTGCTCGGCTTTATCAACGACGAGCGCGAGCCACGCACTGCCACACTCAACATCATTGCGCAATACCTGGGCCACGACAACTGGGAAGCCCTCAGCCTGCTCGACAACGAGGCGGGTAATTCCGACTTCAACGAGGCCATTACCGAGCTGCACGCGGCGCAACTAAAGCCCGACGCAAGGATTGAAATATCCTATCTTCCAAACCGCAAATTAGTCATTAAACATATATGTGACAACTCATTCGTGGTATTAGAGAGCGAGAACGGCAAGCTGCGGGTGGGGGATATGTTGCAAATTGATCACATAGTGCATGGCTATCCGCTGCTCGTGAGCGAGGTGCTGCGCGACGGCACATCGTTAGGCACTTTCACCGCCGGCAAGCAGCAAGGCGTCATTTTTAAACTTTTGTAAGAAATGGACACCTCGCATTTCTCACAAAGACAAGACATCATCGACAATGCCGAGCCGCTTGACGTGAGTGGCTCCACATGCGAGTGCTACAAGGTGAAGCTCTACGGCAAGCTGAACTTCCTCAAGCGCCTAAAGCCTGAACTGCGCACCAATCCGCGCTATGTGGCGGCTCTGCACAAGGAGTTTGAGACGGGCTATAACCTCGACCACCCACACTTAGTGAGATATTTAGCCTGCGGCGACGACTACCTGCTCACCGAGTGGGTTGATGGCATCACACTCAACGACTTTGCTGAGCAAAACCCCGATTTCTTCAAGAGCCGCAACAACGTGACTCGCCTGCTCAGCGGGCTCCTCGACGTGCTTGACTATCTACACTCCCACCAGATTGTTCACCTCGACCTCAAGCCCGACAATATCCTCATCACCCGAGTGGGTAACGAGCCGAAGCTCACCGACTTAGGCTTCTGCTACACCGACACCTTTGCCGACACCATGGGGCGCACCGACAGCTTTGCAGCTCCCGAGCAACTCGTCCTCAAAGGGACGGTTCTTTTGAGGACATAATAGAATCAAAACTAAGATAAAACCCATTATCTGCACTAACCTGTTGCACTACAGCACAACGCATCAACAACCGCATCACAACCATGAGTGGCGCGGTTGTTGTTTTGTTGTGATTATAGCCTTAATAATCAAAATGTTTTGAACATTTTTCGGTCGTTTGGCTGGATTTCATTCGGGCATTTGGCGCAAAACCGTTCGGTCATTTGGCTCGTATTACGCCTCAAAATTTCCCTTCATAAACGCCTCTACGGCATAGAGCGGCACATTCTGCATCCAGCCTTGGTCAATGTGGGGCTGCATTGAGAATCGCAACGCTTGAGCGACTTTGGCACTATGCGTCTTGGAGAATGTAGCCAGCGATTTGGACCTGACATTCACCTCAGCCTTAACTTCGATAGGCACAATCAGGCTATTGAGTTGACACAGGAAATCAACCTCAAGTGTTGAGTTTGGTTTACTATAATAATATGTGTGAATATTCTCTATTGCTTTCATCTGCCCAAGTACATAATTCTCAGTAAAAGCACCCTTAAAACTGCTAAACACATTATCCTTCACAAGCATCTCGTCGGGCGAAGCAAGAGTCATAGCACCAAGCAAACCCACGTCAAGCATATAGACCTTGAAAATGTCGCGGTTAGAAAAAAATTTAAACGGCAATTCCACTTGACTAATGTTCTCAACCTTATAGATTAGCCCCGCATCTTGCAGCCATTGCAAAGCGTTGTCGAAATAGCTTGCCCTTCCCCCAGATTTCACCGCACCAAAAATGAATTTCTTGTTCTCACGTGCCAGATGCTCGGGCACTGAATCCCACACAAGACGCACTCGTTGAGTCTCATTTGCGGCATGCTTGGCAAAGTCACGCACGTAGGCATTCAAAATCTCATTGTGGATAGCTCTTACACGAGATGTGTCGGCACTCTCAATATATTTGGCCACTGCCTCTGGCATTCCTCCAACAAAATAATAAAGCCTCAACTCCTCGACAAAAATGTTGTGCAATGGATTGATAATAGTCCAGTCAAGGCTTTGGAGCACATCGGCAAGCTGCTGTTTTCCCCGAGCCATCAAGAATTCCTCAAAAGTCATGGGATATAATCGCAGTGTCTCAACTTTGCCCACAGGAAACGACTGTCCTTGCAGGTTAAAGATTCCCAGCAACGAGCCGGCAACGGCGACATGCAAGCTGCGAGCATCCTCACAAAAATATTTTAGCGACGCTACACCACTTGGCAGCTCTTGAATTTCATCAAGGAAAAGCAGAGTCTTGCCAGGAACAATCTTTTGCAAAGAATATGCCTCAAGGCCATGCAAGATGCGCTCAATGTTGAAATCTATAGCAAAAAGCTGCTTTATGGCATCGTTATTCTCGCAATTTACATACACCATGTTCTCAAACTCATTCCTGCCAAATTCTTGCAATATATAAGTCTTCCCCACCTGCCTTGCGCCCTCAAGGACTAATGGCTTGTGGTCACTGCGGTTCTTCCATTCAAGCAATTTGCTGTAAATAAGTCGTTTCATAATCTCTGAAAATTTATTTTACACAGCAAAATTACACTTTTATGATGGAATGTGCAAGAGTTTTTACACTTTTATGAGCATATAATTGTCAAAAAGTACAATTTTATGAGCATATAATTGTAATTCTCGACATTTTTATGAGGGAATCAAGGAAACATAACGCGCATTTTTGCCAATTCGGGTTAATGTCAGAATTTTATCGAGCCATAACGCAAGAAAAAAGTGCGTTGCCGTTTACCTCAATGCACTTATATCTAAAAAGTTGCTGCAAAAAAATCCGTTTAATCTGTTTAATCTGTGGTTTATATTCTGTGCCTGATTCAAAGAGTCAGAACAATCAGATTAATCCGTAGTATTAATCTTCAGAGCGGCACTTTTGAGGACAAATTATGAACAAAAACTCTTCCTCTAAGCACAACATGTCCTCAAAAGAACCGTCCCTTTGAGGACATGGTCTCGACCTCGATGTCGTTGATGTCCTCGGTGCGGTCGCCGCCGCAGAAGTTGCACATCATCGCGCGCACAATCTCGCCGTACTGGTAGCCGACCGACACGCAGCGGCGGCCAAGATACTCGTCGATGGCACGCTCGATGGGCTTAAACTGTTTGGTCACAAAATAAATTCCACCGAAAGGTGTGATTTTCTCGTTTTTTATTTGTACTTTTGCCATGTCACCAGAGATTTTGCTTGGTTTGTTTTTAGTAGCACTAAATTAGGTGAAATTTCTGACATGACAAAATCCTGGGCAACATTTTGTTGCTCAGGATGTTATAAAGTTTGTTAAACTAAAGTGCTGCGGAATTAAGGATAATGGGAAATCTTAAAATTATGATTACCTTTGCAACACAGTTATATGATAAACTGATAATGAACAATGTGAATATGTCAAGTCAAGTGAGTGATAAAATAGAATACTTTATCTTGCTTGTATCGGAGTTTGCCTCACGAAGTAAGGTTTCGGAAGCGCAAGCGTACCGTTACCTAAATTATTATGGCGCTTTTGCTCTTTGCGATAAGCACTATAACATTATGCACACACTTTCTCTAGATGAAAATATACAAACTCTACAATCTTATTGCCAACGGAAAGGAGGTTCATTGTGATTCTTTATCATGGCTCAACAACTGATATATCTCAGATAGAACTATCTAAGTCAAAGCCCAATAAAGACTTTGGACTGGCTTTTTATCTATCTGATGACAGAGAACAGGCAATTGAAATGGCAAGATTCAGAGCTGAATTTGAAGAATCTGAACCCGTACTCAATGTTTATGAGTTTGATGAGTCACTTCTTAATCAATTTCATTTTAAACATTTTGATGACTATTCAGAAGAATGGGCACATTTCGTTTATGATCATAGGACTGAACCAAACGGATTGACGATACATGACTTCGACATCGTTTATGGTCCTATTGCCAACGATCGTATTGGCGCACAGATTACTCGGCTAAAACAAGGTTACATCACATTTGATGAGTTCTTGAAGCGTATTCAATATATTAAAGGTATTACTTTTCAATATGCTTTTTGTACTCAAAGAGCAATTGACAAACTGATAAAGTTGAAAAATGAAGGTATCTGAGGTGGAGTTTCAAAATATGAAGGAGGATATTGTAAAAGATTTGATATCCCGATTGATTGAAGATAGAGGTTTTTCTTTACAGGATGCCTTTGATGCAGTATATACCTCACGTCTCTTTGAGAAACTTAATAATCCAAAGACAGGTTTGTATTTTCAATCTTCAGGATATGTATATAGTTTTCTATTAGACGAGCTGGAAAATAACAAGAAAACTAAAGTTGAATAAGACTTAGCTTGCCTACCTGATTGACTTTAGGATTATCGGCAAGCCTACTACCCACACTCCCGCCCCTCTGCGATTGACGGCTTCGCCTATCGCTCCCCTCAAATGTCGCCGTGCTATGGGCACGCTCAGGATGCCTACTGCCATAGCTGCTGGCGCGCCGTGCCTACGCCGTCGGTTACGCTCCCGTGTCCTCAAAGGGATGTCCTCAAAGGGACGGTTCTTTTGAGGACATAATACAATCAAAACTAAGATAAAACCCATTATCTGCACTAACCTGTTGCACTACAGCACA
>CALAVD010000241.1 GCA_937892085.1 uncultured Prevotellaceae bacterium | reverse complement strand
AGGCGATCATTGACAAGAACGCCCATTATTTCCTTGCAGTGAAGGGCAACCAAGGCGCCCTGCATGATGCCGTGAAGGACACGTTCCGTTACAACAGGCCTTTCGACGAGTCGTCCGAGATGGAGGCCGACCACGGCAGAATCGAGGTGCGGAAGTGCCGGGTGGTCGAGGCTGAGAAAATGGAGGACAAGGACGTGATGCTCAGATGGCCTGGACTCAAGACCCTGGTAGAGGTGACATCACAGGTGACCGTTGGCGCAGAAGAAGAGGTCACCACGGTCAGGCATTACATAAGTGACGAGGAATTCCCACACGCGGCCTACTATGCGATGCTGGCAAGAGGACATTGGGGAATCGAAAACCAGCTGCACTGGCATCTCGACGTGACATTCAAAGAGGATGCGTCGAGGGCAAGAAAAGGGTTTGCAGGACAAAACATGTCAACCATGAGGAAAATAGCCCTGCAGACAGTAAAAGCACATAACGACAAGCGCAGTGTCAGAAAAAGACTTTTTAGAGCCGCAATAAGCCAAGATTACTTGAAAGAACTTATCGGCAATCTCAAATTTTGATGCGGTTGCCGTGTAATAATACTGAATAATTTTTTCAATTAAATTATTTAGTGTAAATTTGCTTGCTTTTTTAAGAAAGCACACTAACCAAACTTATTTATAAACATCTATTTTTTAACTTTTTAACCATTTATTTTATGGCAAAACACAAATCTTTTGTCTTGCTTATGCTCTTCATGAGTATTGGATTGCTTGCGCAAGCTGCTCCAATCACCCAACAACAGGCACAGCACGAAGCTGCTAATTTCCTGCGCAGCAAGCAGAAAGCCAACAGCAACTTGCGATTTGCTGCAATTGGCTCCCCTTCTATTCAGGCTGCAACAACCTCCGACGCAGCCTACTACGTGTTTAACATTGGCGATAATCAGGGGTTCGTAATCGTCGCTGGCGACGACCGCATCAACCCAATCTTAGGCTACAGCTACGAAGGTTGCTTCGACGAGGCTAAAGCCCCTGCCAACATGAAAGCTTGGCTCAACGAGTACGCACAACAGATTGCCCTGCTCGACAAGGTGGATGGCATCAAGGGCGCCATCGCTGCTCCTAAGGCAGTAAACACCGTTGACACACGCAACTCTATCGCACCAATGCTCACCACTAAGTGGGACCAAGCCACCCCTTACTGGAATGAGTGCCCACAGTTCATGAACAGTGACGATGAGGCCGATGGCTACGAACTCGCCTACACAGGCTGCGTGGCAACCTCTATGTCGCAGCTGATGAACTACTACAAGTACCCTACACAGACCGCACAGGTAATTCCTTCTTACACCTTTATCTACAGCGACGGCAACTACAACTACTCGACCGTGCAAATGGAAGAGCTGCCAATCACCACCTTCGACTGGGCTCACATGAAGGACAGCTACACAGGTGCCGAAGATGAGGTTTACACCTCGGCAGTGGCTCACCTCATGTTCTATGTGGGCTGTGCCATCAAGTCGCAGTATGGCACCTCGGCAACTGGTGCCTACACCGATGATATCCCCAACGGTTTCGCTCTCTTTGGTTACAGTTCCAAACTCGCCTACCGCAACGACTACTCTCAGGAAGTGTGGGACGAGATGGTGTATCAAGAGCTCGCCGCAGGTCGCCCAATGATTTACAACGGCACAGCAGGCAGTGGCGGTGGTCACTCTTTCGTGTGCGACGGCTATGAATATGGCAACTACTTCCACATCAACTGGGGATGGTCAGGCATGGGCAACGGATACTTCCAGCTCGCCGTGCTCAACCCCTACGCCAGTGGCATTGGTGGCTCATCGAGTGCCGAAGGATACAATATGAAGCAGAACATCGTCTATAACGTCATCCCCGACGGAACAACTCCTGGTGGAGGTGGCGACGAGGAAGAGCCGGTGCTCACCTGCACAGCCATCAGTGGACCCAGCGGATGGGACCGTGACGGGCTCTCCTACCCATTCAAGATCTACAAGAGCAAAATCGTGAAGGTGAGCTACAGCGACCACGCCAACAGCGGGAAGAAGTTCAAGACAGCTCTCGCACTCTATGACCCAAGCAACGATTCGTTCACCATTTGCGAAAACTCTGAGGATATCGGTTACTTTACCGTTACCACTTCGGCACTGGGACAAACCCGCAAATTCGGCGATGGCATTCAGAGCAACGCCAGCGATGTTATCAAGTTTGGCGCAGGCAAGACTGGCACTTACCACCTCGTTGGTGTATATCAGCTCGAAGGCACAAGCGAATGGAAGATGATGAAAGAAAGCGACCGCTACTATCTGGAAGTGAGCATGACCAACTACTCGGCCACTGGCAGCGCACACCCCGTTATCAACCTCCAGGCCACCAATTGGGAGTTCACCGGTGGCGAGAAGGTGGGCGTGAAGGAACAGGTTAATGTAACCCTCAAGAACAATAGCGTTGACCGTTTCTACGGCGACCTTTACCTCGACTTCGGCGGACAACAGATTGACGAGTACTCGCAATATACCACCGTGGTCACTGCCGAGATTATGCCTGGCGAGGAAAATGTTGTCACCTTCAATGTAACTCCCACATCATCGGGAACCAAGACCGTGAGACTCATGCGAATAGATCCTGCTTATGGCGACTATATCACCATAGCATCCAGCAATGTCACCATCGCTCAGAGCAGCGAGGCAGCCGAACTTAACCTCTCGGTTGTCATCAAAGCCGAGAACGCAGTGCCTGCCGACAACGCAGGCGACTTCGACGTGATTTACGACAGCCACGCACGCTTCAGTGCCACTATCACCAACAACAGCAACGGCGACTACAGCAAGTATGTCTTGGCTCCCCTGTTCATCGTCAACAAGAACGACGACGGCTCGGTGGCTGGAGGCTCAATGGTGACCTACAAGCAGAGCGCGCTGTCGCTCGCTGCCGGCGAGACCAAGACTCTCTACTTCGACTTCGACAACCTCGCATACGGCGAGACCTATGCTATGAACATCTATGCTCGCAACAACGTGCCCGACAGCGAGGAAGGCTCTCATGTTGAAAACATTGTGAAACCTGGCGAATCGGTTTACTACGACATTCTTCCTGGCGTGATTACCTGGACTGCCGACGGCACTCGCAACGGCTACAAGCCTGTTGAGGGATTCCAGATTGCAGGCGATGTGGCTGCAGTAAGCCTCGAGAGCCTCACTCTCAACAACATGGTGCCTAACAGCAACCCTAACACTCTCTACTTCATCGACGAGGGCACACAGGCTCCTGCTGGACTCAACGGCAAGAACGTTGTTGCAGGCAATACCGCAGCAAGCATCGCACTTACCGACGGATACCCCTACTTCACTCCACAGAGCTTCACCGCGCAGAGCATCAGCTACACACGCACCTTCGACAAGGCTCGTCAAGACGGCGTTGCCGAGAACTGGAGCACCATCGTGCTGCCTTTCACTCCTGCCACTTGCTCAGCAACCAGCAACGATATATGGATTGAGCGATTCGCTCAAGAGGCCGATGGGGTGGCTGTATTCAGCGAGGTAGAGAACATCGAGGCAAACGTGCCTTACATTATCGCTATCAACAAGGCTGCAAATCTCACCGGCACTCCCATCACTTGGAGCGCAAGCAACGTGCTGATTAAGTCTGAGCCTATCGCTTTCACCAGTGGCGAGAACTATATCATGGCTGGCACCTTTGTGGAGCAGAGCCTTGAGGATATATATAATGTGGACGCTGCCGGCGCAGTGGCACAGTGGGGCAACGGCACCGTGGGCTCGTTCCGCGCCTACTTCAAGGAATTTGCCGCTCTCAACAGCCACGACAACATCTTGCTGCCCGGCGAGGCACAGCAACAGCAAGCCATCCCTGGCGACGTGAACGGCGACGGCTATGTCACAAGTGTTGACGTGACTGTGCTCTACAACTACATCCTCAGTGGCGACAGCACCGAAATGGTCAACGGTGACCAGAACGGCGACGGCTCTATCACCACCAACGACATCACATTTGTATATAACATCCTACTCGGAACAGAATAATAAAAATTCTGAATTAATAAAAAGAGACTCGGAACTTGTATCCGAGTCTCTTTTTTATCTGATAGAGTTACTTTTAGGTTAAGTTCTTTGATGACGGCGATGCTTAAATTCCACTATCTTATCCATGACATTCTCTTTCTTCACCAGCACTGCCGCAAAGACCAGGAGCAGCAACGTGCGATAGGTAACATTCTCGAAACTTCCGCCCCAGTCAACCACCACACTTGCCGCATAGAGCAAGGCGGCAAGGCCAGTGTAGATGCCTATGTCTTTGAGGGGATAATTGATGGGATAATATTTCCTGCCCACTATGTAGCAAAGCACCATCGTCAAGCCATAGCCCGTGAAACCGCCCCATGCGCACGCCATGTAACCGTAGTGTGGAACAAACACCACATTGATGATAATCATCACAATGCAGCCTATCAAGGAGAATATCGCGCCCCAGATGGTCTTGTCCGTAAGTTTGTACCAGAACGACAGGTTGAAATACACGCCCATCATTATCTCGGCAGCCATCACTATGGGCACCACTTTCAGACCCTCCCAGTAGTCACGACCTATGATGTACTTGAGGACGTCGATCCACGCCACCACCATTAGGAATGCCAGCAGAGTGAAGATTATGAAATACTTCATCGCTGCGGCGTAGGCCTCACGGTTGTCCTTGTCACGGCTCTTGCCGAAGACAAACGGCTCGTAGGCCCAGCGGAAAGCGTTGGTGATAATCGCCATTATCATCGCTATCTTGCACGCCGCGCCATAGATGCCAAGCTGCACACGTCCGTTGGCGCTGGTGTCAATGATCGGATAGAGTATCTTATCTATTGTCTGGTTCAAGATGCCCACTATTCCCAGCACCAGCAAGGGCCACGTGTATTTAAGCATGCGCTTGAGCAGGCTCCTGTCAATCGTGAACTTGATACTCTTGAGTTCCTTCCAAAATAGCAGTGTCACCAAGCCAGTGCACACCAAGTTGAGATAGAACGCATAGCCCACACCCACACTCGGGTCATAGATGCCACTCACCCAACTCGGATGTTTCTCATAGATTTCTGGCAATAGCCAAAAATATAGGAGGTTAAGGAATATATTTAGGAATATAAAGGCAAACTTCAGTGAGGCGAATTTAATGGGCTTATGCTGATAACGCAGATAGGCATAGAGTATCGACTGAACAGCATCGAGTGCCACCACCACGGCCATCACCCAGATATAACTCGGGTGGTCGGCATAGCCCATCAGCGGTGCCAGCCACGGAAGCAGCAAGAGCACCAGCAGCACAAACACAGCCGAAACGCCGGTCACCGCAAGCAGCGACGTGGAAATCACCGATTTTGGATCCTCTCCCTCTTTGTTGGCAAACCTGAAGAATGTTGTCTCCATGCCAAAGGTGAGTATGATGATAATCAGCGCCGTGTAGGCATAGATGTTGGTGATTGTGCCATAACCGCCCGAGGCGGCACTGATTCTGGCGGTGTAGAGCGGCACAAGCAGGTAGTTCAAGAAACGACCCACCATTCCCGTCAGCCCATATATCACGGTGTCTTTTGCTAAAGACTTTAAATTTGCCATAATTGAGTACCTCCTTTATTTCTATAGTGAACAAGAAAACAAGAGAATAGGTCAATAAAACTATAAACTATAAACTGGTAACTATAAACTAAAAAAGTGATTGCTGACCATCAGCACGGCTCGGACGGTCAAGCTTCAAATGGCTGAAAGCAAGGTCGGTAGCCACACGACCACGGGGCGTGCGCTTGATAAAACCTTCTTTAATCAGGAACGGCTCATACACCTCTTCTATAGAACCAGCATCCTCGTTGAGAGCGGCGGCAAGGGTGGAGAGCCCCACGGGACCGCCACCAAACTTGTCGATAATGGTGGTGAGCAATTTGTGATCCACCTCGTCAAGACCGTAGGTGTCAATGTTTAGTGCCTCAAGGGCATATTTCGCAATGTCGCTGTCGATTTTTCCGCTTCCTTTCACCTGAGCAAAGTCACGCACGCGACGAAGCAACGAGTTGGCAACACGAGGCGTGCCACGGCTGCGCAACGCTATCTCGCGAGCAGCATCGTCATA
This sequence comes from uncultured Prevotellaceae bacterium, assembly GCA_937892085.1. GTDB lineage: Bacteria > Bacteroidota > Bacteroidia > Bacteroidales > Muribaculaceae > Sodaliphilus. The sequence continues at coordinate 3,476 of CALAVD010000241.1, read as the reverse complement.
GATGGGAACATGCAGCAATCGTGCCGAGCGCTTGATGATGCCCTCCAGCACTTCGTGACCATAGTATTCCAAGTGACAGTTGATACCAAAGCGGGCACGCAGGGGAGCCGTGAGCAAGCCACTACGGGTGGTGGCACCTATCAAGGTGAATGGCGACAATGTGAGCTGCACCGACCTCGCACCAGGACCCTTGTCTATCATAATATCGATGCGATAGTCCTCCATCGCCGAGTAGAGATACTCCTCTACCACAGGGCTCAGGCGGTGAATCTCGTCAATGAACAGCACGTCGTTCTCCTCGAGCGATGTGAGCAGGCCGGCAAGGTCGCCAGGCTTGTCGAGAACTGGGCCGCTGGTAACCTTGAAGCCCACGCCCATCTCGTTGGCGATAATACTCGACAACGTGGTCTTGCCAAGTCCGGGAGGACCATAAAACAAGGTGTGGTCCAGCGCCTCGCCACGCTGACGCGCCGCTGCCACAAACACCCTGAGGTTATTGATAATACCCTCCTGGCCAGCAAAGTCGTCAAACCTCACCGGACGCAGCGCCTTCTCAAAATCGCGATCCCCTTGAGAACGCTCCTGACGGATGTCGAAATCTTCATTCATATACCCATGAGCAGTTATTAAATTGCAAAATTAGTAAAAAGTTTTCTGTTACCAAGTTTTTGCTGGGTAGTTTTTGACTTTTACAGCGCTACCAAGTGAAAAAACACGCCGCACAAGTGGTGAACCACCATGCGGCGCAATGAGTTGATAATTGTTATCGATTCTTTATTTACCGAACTTGATACGGAGCTTTTCTATCATGTCCTGAGTCATGGAGTCGAGGTCATACTCTGGTTTCCAGTCCCACTCCACGCGGGCGCAGGTGTCGTCGAGGCGGTTGGGCCACGAGTCGGCGATTCCCTGACGCAAGAGGTCGGGCACATACTCCATCTCAAAGCCTGGGATATACTTCTTAATGCAGTTATAGATGATCTCGGGATCGAAGCTCATCGACGCAATATTAAACGAGTTGCGGTGTACCAGTCGCGTGGGGTCGGCCTCCATAATCTCAATCGCAGCACGCAACGCGTCGGGCATATACATCATGTCCATAAATGTGCCAGCATTGATGGGGCAACTGAACTTCTCGCCCTTGACAGCGCTGTAATAGATGTCAACAGCATAGTCGGTGGTGCCGCCACCTGGAGGGGTTACATAAGAGATAAGGCCTGGGAAGCGCACCGAGCGGGTGTCAACGCCAAAACGTGTGTAGTAGTAGTTGCTCAGCAACTCGCCGCTAACCTTGGTAACGCCATACATGGTGCGAGGCTGCTGAATAGTGTCCTGAGGGGTGCCGTCCTTCGGAGCGTTGGGACCAAAGGAGCCGATGGAACTGGGTGTGAACACGGCGCACTGGCACTCACGAGCCACCTCAAGGGTGTTCATCAAGCCGCCAATGCCTATTTTCCACGCCAGCAGGGGCTTAGTTTCGGCAACTGCCGAGAGTAACGCTGCAAGGTTGTAAATAGTGTCGATATCATATTTCTTCACTGCATCGGCAATCTGCTGCGCATTGGTGATATCAACCACCTCTTTGGGACCTGTCTCTGCAAGTTCGCCTTTGGGTTCTGCGCCAGGAATATATCCGGCTACTACGGCATCGTTGCCATAAATGCTTCTCAGCTTCATGGTGAGTTCAGAGCCAATCTGCCCTGTTGACCCAATTACTAAAATATTCTTCATTTCTTGATAAAAAATAGTTGTTTTAAAGTTATGATTTGCAAAATTACTCACTAACAATCAAATTTTATAAAAATTCGGGCAAAAAAATTGTTCTATGTCGCATTTTTTTTAGAACTTTGTGCGTAGTGAAGAAAACAAAACCAAAATAAACAACATTTTAATCTTACAAAACTAACTATGTACGGAAAATTTCAAGAACATCTGACCAATGAGCTCGCGGCTATCAAAGACGCTGGCCTGTACAAAGAAGAAAGACTTATCACTACAGCTCAAAAGGCTGCTATCAAAGTGAAACCTGGCACCGACGTGCTAAACTTCTGCGCCAACAATTACCTGGGTCTGAGCGACAACTCTCGACTCATCAACGCAGCACACGACATGATGGCTAAGCGCGGCTTCGGAATGTCGAGCGTGCGTTTCATCTGCGGCACTCAAGACATACACAAAGAACTCGAGGCAGCAATCAGCGACTATTTCCACACTGAGGACACAATTCTCTACGGTTCGTGCTTCGATGCCAACGGAGGTCTCTTCGAGGCTCTGCTTGGCCCTGACGACGCTATCATCAGCGATGCTCTCAACCACGCTTCTATCATCGACGGTGTGCGTCTGTGCAAGGCAAAACGCTATCGCTATGCCAATGCCAACATGGAAGAGCTCGAAGAGTGCCTCAAGCAAGCTCAAGAGCAACGCTTCCGCATCATCGCCACCGATGGCGTGTTCTCGATGGACGGCAACGTGGCTCCCGTTGACAAGATTGTGGAGCTCGCCGAGAAATACGACGCTATGGTCATGGTTGACGAGTCGCACTCAGCAGGTGTGGTAGGTCCCACTGGTCACGGCGTGGCTGAGCAGTTCAATCTCTATGGCAAAATCGACGTCTTCACAGGCACTCTGGGCAAAGCATTCGGTGGTGCTATGGGTGGATTTACCACAGGTCGCAAGGAGATTATCGCTATGCTGCGCCAGCGCTCACGCCCCTATCTGTTCTCTAACTCGGTGGCTCCAGTTATCGTGGGAGCAAGCCTTGAGATGTTCAAGATGCTCAAAGAGAGCAACGCCATCCACGACAAACTCATCGACAATGTCAACTACTTCCGCGACAAGATGATGGATGCCGGCTTCGACATCAAGCCCACACAGAGCGCCATCTGCGCAGTAATGCTCTACGACGCCAAGCTCTCGCAAGACTTCGCAGCAGCAATGCAGGAAGAAGGCATCTATGTCACTGGATTCTACTATCCTGTAGTGCCTAAGGGCGAGGCCCGAATCCGCGTGCAGCTCTCAGCAGGTCACGAGCGTGAACACCTCGACAAGGCCATCAACGCCTTTATCAAGGTGGGCAAAAAACTCGACGTGATAAAATAACACTATTTCCTTTTTTATAAGTTGGAAATCCCTCGGGCTACACAGCCTGGGGGATTTTTCAATAAAAACCGGCAAGCCACAGCAAGCAAAGAACCGGCAAGCCACAGCAAGCAATTTAGAGCAATTACTGCTTGTTAATAACTTTTTTGTAAAAAACCTTTTTAGTTTACGAAAAAGAATTACTTTTGTAAAAAATATTGCCTTTTTTACAACAATAGGCAATAATTATCAATTTGATTTATATAGAAATATATAAATTATACCAAATCAAAACGTAAAATCACCCGAGGCATGCCTTGGGTGATTTTATATTAACGCCCAGGGCAGGATTGTGGGCATGAAGCCAGGGGCAGCGGTCGCGGGTCATGAAGCCCGGG
>CALAVD010000240.1 GCA_937892085.1 uncultured Prevotellaceae bacterium | reverse complement strand
GGCGAACTGATCAACGTGGAGTGTACGCCCACGGGTGGCACCCTGCAGAGCGTGGTCTACCGCACCGGAGCCGTCACCGACGGCAAGAATGCCCTGACGCCTTACAGTGCCGCCCTCACATGGCCTGCCGCGGGCACCGTCAGCATCTGTGCCTATTATCCCTCGTTGGTCACCAGCGACCAGACCAGTTTTTCCGTACAGCCGGACCAGTCTGCCGCCGACAACTCCACCTACAAGCAGAGCGACCTGATGTATGCCACAGACGCTGACGGCAGTGCCATCACCGGTCTGGCAAAGGTGGCAAGCGTGCCGCTGACGTTCCACCACGCCCTGTCGAAGATTGTCATCAATCTGGTGGAGGGCAATGGCGTGACCGCCCCAGACCTGGCATCCTGCACCGTGGCAGTCAAGGCATGCCGCACCGTAGGCATCGCCAATGGTGTTGCCAATCCCGCGTCAGCCACAAGTGCCGACTGGATCCCCATCGGCACGGGAGCACAGGTAGCCGGCATCATCGTGCCCCAGACCATCAACGGCGCCACGACGGCACAGCAGTTCGTGCGTGTCACGATGGGCAGCACCAACCTCTACTACTATCTGACCACCGACAAGACCTTTGCCGCCGAGAAGAAGTACACCTACTCGCTGCGTGTCAGCAATGCCGCCATCTCGCTTGTCGCATCCGAAATCGGAGAGTGGGGCAGCGGCGTCAGCGACCCTGACGGCAACCTGCAATTCTAAAAAGACAATAAGAAACAATTAAAAACAAACCATCTAATAAAAAAACAAAACAATTAATAACAATTTAAATTTTTAAAAGACTATGTTAGGATTAATTTTAGCTGAAGCAACAGCTCTGGGTACATTAGGAGCTTGCATTGGTGCAGGTATCGCAGCTATCGCTGCTGGTATTGGTATTGGCCGTATTGGTGGGTCGGCAATGGAGTCTATTGCTCGTCAACCCGAGTCAACAGGCGACATTCGTACCAACATGATTGTAATCGCCGCTCTTATCGAGGGTGTTGCACTCATCGCTCTTATCGTTTGCATTCTCGCTCTCTTCGTTTAATAATCATTTAAAACAAGGTTTTTAGATGGAACTGTTTAAGCCTGAATTTGGTCTGGTCTTCTGGATGTTTTTGGCATTTGCCTGCCTCTACTTCATCCTGGCGAAATGGGCATGGCCTTTTATCATCAAGAGCATGGACGAACGCGCCAGCTTAATTGATAAAGGTGTGGCCTACGCTCAGGAGGCAAAGTCGCAACTCGACAATGCCAAAGCCGAGGCCGATGCACTCGTTGCCGACGCCCGCAAGCAACAGGCCGACATTTTGCGCGACGCAGCCAAGATGAAAACCGAAATCATCGAGCAGGCCAAGGCCGAGGCTGCTGTCGAGGCGAAGAAAGTGACCGATGCCGCTCAAGTGTCGATAGAACAGTCACGCAAGGAGAGCGAGCATCAGTTGCGCCAGGATGTGGGAGCTTATGCCCTGCAGATTGCCGAGCAGGTAATACGCCGCAACATGAGCGACGACAAAGCTCAGCAAGACCTGGTGAAGAAACTACTGAATGAGGTTGAATCTAAAAATTAATCAACACTATGAACGACGGACTTATCCCTAACCGATATGCCAAAGCGCTTTATAAGCTCTCGCAAGAGCGCGGCGACACGGCCCTCATCTATAAAGAGATGAAGCAGCTCGAAGCCGCCTACTCGGTGGAGGCAGGCTTGAAGAAGGCTGTCAACAACCCCTTCTTGCCTGTTGACGACAAGCTCAAGCTGCTGTGTGCGGCATCGGGCGCCGAGCACGATGGCACATCGGCTAAGTTCATGGGGTTGGTTATCAAGAACAACCGAATTGACTTTATGCGTGCCATAGCTCTTGCTTTCATGAAGCAGTATCGTGAGCTCAATGGCATCGCAAGAGTGGAAATCGTCACTGCCACACAGCTTGGCGATGACGAGATAAATGGTATAATCGGTGTGGTGAAGGCACAGTTAGGCGACAAGACCATTGAATTGTCCAAGCGGGTAAATCCCGACCTTATTGGCGGTTTTACGGTTGATGTCGATTCGCGCGTGCTCGACGCATCGGTAAAAAATCAATTAGAAAAATTGCGTTTAAAACTCCTAAGTTAATAAGAGTGAGATGATAAACCCAAGTGAAATATCCGACATACTGAAACAGCAGCTCAGCGACATTGAGAGTAAGGTGTCGTTTGAGGAGGTAGGAACAGTGCTTGAGGTGGGCGACGGTGTGGCTCATGTCTATGGCCTTGAAAATGTTGAGGCCAACGAGCTCGTAGAGTTTGATAATGGAGTCACCGGCGTTGCCATGAACCTTGAGGAGAGCAACGTGGGTGTAATCCTCATGGACAAGGTCGACAGCGTCGCCGAGGGCATGAAGGTGCGTCGCACTGGCGAGATTGCCTCCATCCCCGTGGGCGAGGGTCTGCTTGGACGTGTAATCAACGTGCTGGGCGAGCCTCTCGACGGCAAGGGACCTATCGAGGGCGAACTCGTGCGCTTGCCACTGGAGCGCAAGGCTCCTGGCGTTATCTTCCGTCAACCCGTGAACCAGCCGTTGCAGACCGGTCTCAAAGCTATCGACTCAATGATTCCAATTGGCCGTGGCCAGCGTGAGCTCATCATCGGTGACCGCCAGATTGGCAAGACCGCTATTGCTGTAGATACAATAATCAACCAAAAGTCGGGCTACGAAGCTGGCAAACCAGTATATTGCATTTATGTGGCTATTGGACAAAAGGCATCGACTGTTGCGGCGCTGGTCAACCAGCTCAATCAACATGGTGCCATGCCCTATAGCGTGGTGATTGCCGCTACAGCTGCCGACTCAGCGTCGATGCGCTACTATGCCCCCTTCGCTGGAGCTGCCATCGGTGAGTACTTCCGCGACACTGGCCGCGACGCGCTCGTGGTCTATGACGACCTCTCGAAGCAGGCTGTCGCCTATCGTGAGATTTCGCTCATCCTCAAGCGCCCCTCGGGCCGTGAGGCTTATCCTGGCGATATCTTCTACCTGCACAGCCGCTTGCTCGAGCGTGCCGCCAAGATCAACGAGAACCAGCGCGTGGCTGAGGCGATGAATGACCTCCCCGAAGCCCTGAAGGGCAAGGTGAAAGGTGGCGGCTCATTGACCGCTCTCCCCATCATTGAGACTCAGGCTGGCGACGTGAGTGCTTATATTCCCACCAACGTGATTTCTATTACCGACGGTCAGATTTACCTCGAGACGGCGTTGTTTAACAACGGAATCCGTCCCGCCGTGAACGTGGGTATCTCGGTATCGCGTGTGGGTGGTAACGCTCAAATCAAGGCTATGAAGAAAGTGGCTGGCACGCTGAAGATTGCGCAGGCGCAGTTCCGTGAACTGGAGTCGTTCACCAAGTTTGGTGGCGACATTGACCCCGTTACTGCCCGTACTATCGACACTGGCCGCAAGAACGAGCGTCTGCTTGTTCAGCCTCAATATAAGCCCGTTCCCGTAGAGGAGCAGATAGCGGTGATCTATTGCGGCGTGAATGGACTGCTTGAGAGCGTGCCCATGGACAAGGTGGCAGAGTTTGAGCAATTACTCATCCAGTATCTTCACGCTAAGCATCAGAGCGATGTGCTCGATGTGCTAAAGAGCGGAAAGATCGACGATGACGTGATGGCAAAACTCAAAGATGCCGCCAGTGAGATAGCAGGCAAGTACAAAGCTTGAAAAATGTTGATTTTTTAAAGTATAACTTTTTTAATGGCAACACTTCGAGAACTTAAAGGACGCATCGGCTCAGTAGCTTCTACCGAGAAGACCACGAGTGCCATGAAGATGATTTCGTCGGCCAAGATGCACAAGTTCACTGGCATGGTGCATCGTCTCCAACCCTATCGTGGCATGGTGCGCGATGTGCTCAGTCACTTGCTTGTTACCGATCAGGAGTTTTCTTCGCCATTGATCGAGTCTCGTGATGTCAATAATGTGGCTGTCGTTGTCTTTGGCAGCGACGATGGCTTGTGTGGTGCTTACAATATCAACATCTTCAAAAAACTGCTCTCGTCGATCAGTGATTTGCGACAGCGTTATGGCAATAACGTGAAAATAACACTGCTTCCTGTTGGTAAAAAGATGGTGAAAGCGGTGAGCAAGATAGAGGGTGGCAACATCAAGGTTGAGGTGGTTGAATACTTGAACACACGCAGCACCATGGAGCAGCTCTCCGATTTCACCGAGTTGCTAAGAAGCCGTTTTGTCGATCATGTCTATGACCGTGTGGATGTCGCCTATATGCGATTTGTGACCACCAGTCGCCAGGTGATGCACTTTGAGCAGCTCTTGCCACTGAGTGCCGAGGCGCTCGCTAAGGACATTGACCCTAAGGAGGCATGTAGCCCATGCATCTTCGAGCCTGACGCCAACAGCATCTTCAACAGCGTGCTGCCATTGCACTTGCGCTCCACGATGCAGGAGGTGTTTGTAGATCGGAAGAGCGTCGTGTAGGGAAAGAG
>CALAVD010000239.1 GCA_937892085.1 uncultured Prevotellaceae bacterium | reverse complement strand
CGCCCCAGATGACATTCTTGCCCATGAGAGCCGGTGCAAGCACTTAAAAAACGATCTTGGAACTGTCTTGCGGATTTGAGGATTACTAAAAAACGACAAACTCTATAGCGAATCGGGGCAGCTGTCCCGATTCGTTTTTTTTGCAACCATCAAATGGCAAAATGGCATCAAAATGGCATCATCGACCGATGTTTTCTAACAAAATAATGATTATAATTGTAAGAAAAAAAATAAATGCTTACCTTTGCAGGTTACAAACACAATTAACAACATCATCTATACGAAAACTGCTGTGAAGAAAGTTATTTCGGCGTTATTGAGATATGGCATTCCCGTCGCTATCAGCGTGGGGCTCGCATGGTTCCTCTCTAAAAATGTGGATTGGGGAGCCGTGAAAGACAGTTTGCGCAACGACGTGAACTACTGGTGGTTCCTGCCAGTGATAGTGGTGAGCATTTTCAGCCACATCTTCAGGGCTCTGCGCTGGCAGCTGCAGCTGCGAGCCATCGACGTTCACCCGTCAATGAGTGCGCTCATCAACAGCATCTTTGGCACCTATTTCGTCAACCTGCTGTTCCCGCGCTTAGGGGAGGTGTGGCGCTCAGGATATATCGCCAACCGTGAGAAGACCTCGTTCACCCAAGTGCTGGGCTCGATGGTGGGCGACCGCTTGAGCGACACGGTGACGGTGGCGTTGCTCACCCTGTTCACCTTCTTTATAGCGCAGGACAAGCTCATGATGTTCTTTGACCAGCGCGACGACGGCAGCGGCTCGATATTCACCTCATGGGTGTTCTGGCTGCTGGTGGTGCTCGGCGTGATGGGCGTGTTAGTGATGGTGTGGATATTCCGCAGCAAGAGCGAGAACAAGGTCATCGCCAAGGTGCGCCTCATGCTGCGCAACTTGTGGGACGGCTTCGCCGCCATCGGCAAGATGGACGGCAAGTGGCTGTTCCTGCTTTACACCGTGCTCATCTGGGGCTGCTACTTCTTGCAGCTCTACCTCGCCTCCTTCGCCTTTGCCTGCACAAAAGACTTAGGCATTATGGCGATCCTCGTGCTTTTTGTGCTCAGCAGCATTGGCATGGCGGTGCCCAGCAACGGCGGACTCGGCGCATGGCAGTTTGCCATCATCTTTGGATTGACACTCTACGGCGTGGGAACTTTCCCGCCCTCTACACCCTACGACCCACAGGCGTCGGCATTCGCCTGGCTGGTGTGGGGCGTGCAGACCTGCCTGCTCATCGTTCTCGGCATCTACGCCTTCATCAGCATGGCAATCGACCGCCGCCGCATCGCCACTGGCAAGACAGTGATAAAAACTAAAAGTCAAAGCGAGGGCATGAGCATTTAAATAATGCAGAATGCAGAATGATGAATGATGAATGATGAATGATGAATGCATAATTGACACTCCCCTCTCAACTCCCAACTCTCCCCTCTC
>CALAVD010000238.1 GCA_937892085.1 uncultured Prevotellaceae bacterium | reverse complement strand
GAGCGCCGTTTCGTGAAGAAGGATGCTGCAAAATAAGCATCATTCTTAGAAACCGATGAAAAATCAAAAACCGTGGCAGTAGCAACTTGCCGCGGATTTTTGTTTTTTTATGCCCCATTTGTTTGAATGTTTCAATAAATTGAGTACCTTTGCGACAAATTAATGCATGAAACACCCCCGCGATTATAAAATTAATATTTATGAAGCGAACATTGTTTTTAAGACCCTTTATGGCAATAATGATTGTAGCGCTATTGTCGTGTTTTTCTTTAAACGCTTTGGCGCAAAGTGGCGACAATGTCAGTTACGAGAAGTTTGCTAATGCAAGCGTCCTCAAAGGGGCGAAAGACGGCACTCTCACTCTTGTGATAAAGAACCAGAAGGAAATGGAACGAGTGTTTGGCCCGTCAGGGTTTATAGGTCCGTCTCGCATAATTAATTTTGACAATGAGTTTCTTGTCGCTGTGGTGGCGCCCAAAAGTATTGCAGAGGCCACACTTGAACTTGTGTCGCTAAAGCGCGCTGGCAACAAGTTGCAGCTCTCTTATACCATAGACCCAACGAAGAAGGCAAATAACAATAACGATAGGAACTTCATCGCTCTCATCGTTGACCGCAAAGAGCCTATGAAGGTTGACTTCCAGGAGGTGTCGTCAGATGGTGCCCCTATGAAAGATTCCAAAGATGTAAACGAATTGCGCAATCAGGTGAAGTATCTTACCTCCGAGAATGAGAGCCTGAAGAACGGCGTGCAGGAACTTAACGATAAAATTCAGAAACTGGAGGCGGAGCGTCTATATTACATTGATATGTTAAAGGATGTTCAGAAACAGAATGAGCAAATGAAGAAGCTTTTGCGTCATTGATTTTTGTTGATAATTAATTTAATACAATACAAAAAATGAAAAAACTTGTTTATTCCCTTACTCTTGCAGCAGTTGTGTCGCTGGCAGCGTGCACTACAGGTAATGAATCCAGCTCATCAAAGAGTGGTGATGTCAGTGGTGACAAAGCCGTAACAGAGGCATCTGCGGTGAAAAATGAGGTGGCTCCTGTTCAGGACACTAATGAAAAAAACGCTGACGTGGCAGCTCAGCCTAATGCCTCTCAGCCTAAAATGCAGCCACCAAAGTCGCCATTCACTCCTGAGGAAGCCGCAAAATACAAGGAGGCTATAGGGCTTGTGAAGGACTATGGCGATGAGCTGAATAAGTGTGTTGAGGCAAAAACCGCCGGCAAGGAAATTGATGCAGCTGCAAAGCAACGTATCACCGAAATCCAGAACAAGCTCAGTGAGCTTGAGAAGGCAGGAAAGATGAACAAACAATTAATTGATCTCAAAAAGGTTAGCGACGACGTTTACAACAAAATATCATCTAATTAATTTATTTCTTTTTTATTCATAAATAAAACAAAACTATTATGGCAGACGGTGTATTAGACAAAGCGAAAGATTTCGTTCAGGACAAAGCAGGTGAAATCTTGAAGAACCCCGAGGACATCAAGAAGAAAGTGACAGAGATTGGTCAGAAGATCGCTCCCGATTCGCTTGATCCAAAAGTTGAGGAGGTAGTTGACAAGGCTGTTGATTTCTTGACCGACAAGCTCACTAAGAAAGAAGAGAAATAATTCGATAGAATTATAATTCTTGATTTTTTCACTGGCCGAACTTGAGGACTGGTATAATCCTTGAAAAGTTCGGAAAGATAGCTATGCGCCTTAAAGCATAAGTGTTTTAAGGTGCATATTAATTTTTGTAAAAAATGGTGCTCTTTTATTTTGTTTTGCGCTTATTTTAATGTATATTTGCAGTCCACAAATTCACAGAGTAAAGAAAAGAAATAGCTAAACACCTATAATATAATGGGAAAGAAAGCATTGTTGATAATTTTAGACGGTTGGGGAATTGGCGACAAGACTAAGAGCGACGCCATTTTCTCGACTCCAACACCATATTGGGACTCCTTATTGCAAACCTATCCTCACAGCCAGCTTCAGGCGAGTGGAGAGGATGTGGGGTTGCCCGACGGTCAGATGGGCAACAGCGAGGTAGGGCACCTGAATATTGGTGGTGGCCGCGTCGTCTATCAAGACCTCGTAAAGATTAATAAGGCAATTCGTGAAAAGACTATCCTGTCTAATCCCGAGATTGTAAACGCTTTCACCTATGCAAAAGATAACGGCAAAGCTATCCACTTTATGGGTCTCACGAGCAATGGCGGTGTTCACAGCTCGCTTGAGCATCTTTTCGCCTTGTGCGACATCGCCAAGCAATATGCGCTTAGCGATGTGTTTATTCACTGCTTTATGGACGGTCGTGACACCGACCCTGAGAGTGGTAAGGGTTTTGTGGCTCAACTCGAGGAGCATTGCGCCCAGAGTGCTGGTGTGGTTGCAACCGTCACCGGTCGCTACTATGCAATGGACCGCGACAAGCGCTGGGAGCGCATCAAGCTCGCCTACGACCTGCTGGTGCATGGCGTGGGCCGCAAGAGCGACAACATGGTGCGAGCCATTCAGGAAAGTTATGACGAGGGCGTGACCGATGAGTTCATCAAGCCCATCGTCAACACCACCATCGATGGCCGCATCAAGGATGGCGACGTGGTGATTTTCTTCAACTTCCGCAACGATCGTGCCAAGGAGCTTACTATCGTTCTCACTCAACAGGATATGCCTGAGCAGGGCATGAAAACTATCCCTGGTTTGCAGTATTATTGCATGACTCCTTATGATGCTTCGTTCACCGGTGTTCATATCCTCTTCGATAAGGATAATGTGGATAACACCCTTGCCGAGTATCTGTCATCGCTGGGCAAGAAGCAGCTGCACATTGCCGAGACCGAGAAATATGCCCATGTCACCTTCTTCTTCAACGGCGGACGTGAGGAACCCTTCGAGGGCGAGGACCGCATCCTGGTGCCGTCGCCCAAAGTTGCGACCTACGACCTCAAGCCCGAAATGAGCGCTCCCGAAGTGAGAGACAAGCTCGTGGAAGCAATTGGCGAGAAGAAGTATGACTTTATTGTAGTTAACTACGCCAACGGCGATATGGTGGGACATACTGGCGTTTATCCCGCAATCGTTAAGGCGGTAGAGACTATTGACGTGTGTGTGCGCGACACCGTTGAGGCGGCGCGGGCTGCCGGCTATGAGGTTCTTATTATCGCCGACCATGGCAACTGTGACCATGCCATCAACGAGGACGGCACTCCCAACACAGCTCACTCGCTTAACCCAGTTCCCTGCATCTATGTGACTGAAAATAAGGATGCAAAGGTCGCCAATGGCCGCCTTGCCGACGTGGCTCCCTCAGTCCTCAAGATTATGGGTCTTGAGCAACCGGCAGAGATGTCAGGCGAATGCTTGATTAATGCATAATTCATAATGCACAATGCATAATTGGAGCTGCGCCTCTTTTTAGACATAAGAACAAAAAACATATCTATAAAAGCGAAATATAATTAAATACACAACACATTTTTTTCATTTCATATACTCGTTTTACTATGATGACTCGACGCAGTGAATGCATCGGGTCATCTCTTCATTTATTTTTAATGCATAATTCATAATGCACTATTGTTGCCTCAGGATTAATAATTTCGGTGGGCTCATTACAGATGCGTTAAACAAAGCACCGCATGGTTTCCGTTGCGGTGCTTGCTGTTTGTTGGGGCTGAGGTCAGACCGGGGTCAGACTGGGTCGGACAAAGTCGGACTGATCTGGGGTGATGCTATTTTACAGCTCGATGGCGTCTTTCACTTTGTCGGGGAGGAGGGCGAAGTCGATTACCTCCTTGATGGTGTTGACGAAGTGGAAGGTGAGGCCTTTGAGGTAGATGTCGTTGATTTCGTCAATGTCTTTCTTGTTGTCGCGGCACAGAATGATATCGGTGATGCCGGCACGCTTGGCAGCGAGGATTTTCTCCTTGATGCCTCCCACAGGCAGCACCTTGCCGCGCAGGGTTATCTCTCCTGTCATTGCCACATGGTCGCGCACCTTGCGCTGGGTAAACGATGAAACGAGCGATGTCACCATAGTGACGCCTGCCGACGGCCCGTCTTTGGGAATTGCACCCTCGGGCACGTGCACATGCACGTTATATTTGTCGAAGAGTTCGTAATCGATGTCGAAGAGCTGATTGTGGCTCTTGAGGTATTGCAGGGCAATCATTGCGCTCTCCTTCATCACGTCGCCCAAGTTGCCGGTTAGGGTTAGCTTCTCGCCCTTGCCACGCGACAACGCGCTCTCGATGAAGAGAATCTCGCCACCAACTGCTGTCCATGCCAAGCCAGTCACCACGCCTGCGAAGTCGTTGCCCTCATAGCGGTCGCTGTTGAAGTCGCGTGCTCCGAGGAATTCCTTCAGGCTCTCCACGTCGATGCTCTTGGGATATTCGTCGCCTCTTGCCTTCTTGCGTGCTACTTTGCGCAGCACTTTGGCAATCTTCTTCTCCAGCTCGCGCACGCCGCTCTCACGGGTGTAGCCGTCGATGATCTCGGCGATAGTGGCTTTAGAGAAAGCGATTTCTTTCTTCTCAAAGCCATTCTCTTGCAGCTGCTTAGGGACAAGGTGTTTGCGGGCAATCTCGATTTTCTCCTCGGGGATGTAGCTGTTGATTTCTATCACCTCCATGCGGTCGAGCAAGGGCTTAGAGATAGTGCCGAGGTTGTTGGCGGTTGCGATGAAGAGCACCTTCGAGAGATCGTAATCCATATCGAGGTAGTTGTCGTGGAAGTGTTCGTTCTGCTCCGGGTCGAGCACCTCGAGCAGTGCCGAAGCTGGGTCGCCCTTGAAGTCCTGACCCACCTTGTCGATCTCGTCGAGCACAATCACGGGGTTGCAGCTGTTGCATTTCATCATCGCCTCGACGATGCGGCCAGGCATG
>CALAVD010000237.1 GCA_937892085.1 uncultured Prevotellaceae bacterium | reverse complement strand
ATCAAAAACATCTCAAGTTAATTTATAGAACCCACCTAAAAGAGAACCGTCCCCAAGTTCATTTTTGGTTGTTGCTATTGTATTTTGGTGTAAACACCCTTGATGAAATGGAGGATGAGGTCTCTTGTTGTCATTGATATTTCGCCTTGGGTGGCGTAGTTGAGGCTCTCGAGCCTGGAGGGACACTTCTGGAACAGATGGTTGTGCTCAGGCAGGAGTTCGCACCTCACGTTCTTAACGCTTGTCTTGAGAGCGTTGAATGTCTGCTCGGCATCGACTTGGAAGTCCCATTCGCCGCCGAGTGCAAGCACCTGGCAGTTGATTTTCTCGAGATAAGGCTTAGGATCGAGACGTACGAAGGTCATGTACCAGGGCGTGGTCATCAATGCGACGCTCTGCTCTATCAACTCGGGGGTGTAGTGTTGCAAGGTTGAGGTTGCGAAGCGTTGTCGCAGTGACTTGCGCAGTGCGGTGGTGTCGGCGATGTTGACGATGTCGTCGAAGATTCCTTCAATTTCATTAACTTGCGCTTGAGTGTAGGGCATGCCCACTGCATCGAGCAGCGCGAGGTTCTGCTTCACCATCACGTCGCGTCCGCTCACGGCAGGTCCGGCAAGCGACACGACAAATGCCACGCGTGGGTCGCTGGCGGCGTTGATGAAAGCTATCTGTCCTCCCTCGCTGTGGCCTATGTAGCCAATGCGTGAGTGGTTAATGCCCTCATGGTTCATGAGGAAGTCGAAGGCCGCTTGTGCGTCACGTGCAAAGTCGAAGGTCGTCTCGTTGCCCTTTAAAGGGCTCGACTCTCCAGCTCCGCGGTCGTCGTAGCATAGCACCCCTACGCCACGGCTTAGCAGATATTCGGCAATATCTCTATAAGGCTGTTGATTAAACATAGTGCCGTCGCGGTCTTGTGTGCCGCTACCCGAGACGAGTATTGCTACAGGGCAATTGCCGCAAGGATAATATAGCGTTCCGGCGAGTGTCACATCGTCGTGACCGAACTTCACCTCTTGAAAGTTGATATTGCCTTTCCATTCTTTTTCAATTATTTTCTCCTTCCCTAATGTGTCAATAATTACTGGTGTTTTGGGCTTTTGTGGTCTCATGTACGCGACCACTTCGCCAGTGTCGTAGTCACGGCACAATAGTTTCAAAGGCTGCTTTTTGCCGTTTTGCGAGAAGGTGCCGTCAATGCAATCGGAGTTGAGGGCCGTGCCGGTGAAGCATGCGTTCATCGACGGGATGTTAATCTCTATCTGGTAGTAACCTGGTAGCCTGTAAGCCTCGCAGGGGATGCGTGTCGCTTCTCCGTTGATGGCGATGATGCTGGCATCGAGCGAGCCATCACACGATTCGATGATGTCAAACTTCAAGGTCTGCTGTATCTTTCCAGTTTGCACCGTGCCTTCCCATCTTGCCGAGAGCCAAAAGGCATTGGCTGCAAAGGAGATGCACATGAGCATAAAAAATAGTGTTATGGTCTTTTTCATTTTTGGTTAATTATTGATAGATGTAAAGATAAGCATTATTCTGGTTTTTTAATCGTCAGATAAAAGAACTCTCAAGTCTCAACTTTCATATCGTCGCTGTCCTCGACCATCACAATGGTTGCTGTGTCGGCGTTATAGGTGAAATAGCAGTTGAAGGCTTTGCTATAAATAGAGAAAGTCTTCATGCCGTAGAGGTCGTGGCCGTAGAGCAGGAAAGTGGCGATGTCGGTGGGGGTGATGTAGGGGCTGTCGTTGAGGTGGGAGTGGGTGCACTTGCGGATGTTACCTTCTTTGCCACCGAAGTCAATGGGAATGAAAGAGTTGTGATATTTGCGCCGTGCGATGAGGTTGCCATTGGCATCGAAGTCAAAGCTGTAGTCGTTGCCAAAGGGAATGAGCTTCGATTTGTTGGTGCCTTGCAGTAGATACACCCTTGTCAGGTTTGGGCTAATCTCCACCACATCGGCGTTGAGGTTTCCTGCTTCGGTCACGTTGTAGATGCTGTCGAGTGTGCTCACTTTCTCGAGCAGCGTGATTTGTCGCTCAGCGCGTGTGACCTCTTTAGTGGTGAGGCCTCTCACGAGGTCAAAAGGCTCTATCTCGCCCGTGTTGAGGTTGAGCCGGCACTCAAAGACGCATTTCAGCTGCTCTACGTCAATCATGATGCCGCTCATGAGGGTGTCGTTGAGCAGTCCTACCACCGATAGCGAAGCGGTCTTTGAGGAGCACATCTGCTTGTAGGCGTCGCTCATCACCCAGTTGAGCTTGTCGTGCAGGTATAGGGTGTTGCCCTCGTCGATGACGCTGTCGTTCACTGCGTCGATGACGTGCATTGCAGGTCGCTGTGCGAGTAATGAGCAAGAAAAGACAACTGTGAGGACAGTTGTCGCAAGCATTCTCAGAGTGATTTTCATAGCCTTAAAACTCGGTGAATGCCAGTGGCATCAATGCTTTGATGCTTTCCACTTTATAGATTATCCTTTTCCCCACAAGAATCACCTCGATGGGTTGATTAGACTGAGTCTCAAATTCGAGCAGCGCTTGGCGGCACACTCCGCATGGTGCTGTGGGCATTTCCACAAAGTCGCCATGCGTGAACGAGGCGATGGCCATTTTCTTGATAGGCACGCCGGGATAATTGGCTCCTGCGTTATAGCAAGCGCTTCGCTCGCCGCAAGTGCCTGCAAAAGCGGCGTTTTCCTGGTTAGCTCCCTTGATGGTCACCCCATTATTGAGCAGTAGAGCAGCTCCCACATGGAAGTTGCTGTAAGGGGCATAGCTGGCTTGAGTTGCTTCTTTAGCAAGATTAACTAAATTTTTATCCTCTTCGTTTAGTTCATCGTAAGAGTAAATTTGTATCTTTGTAACAAAATTCTTTTCGGTCATGATGTTTCAGATTTATAATAGCAATCGCAAAATTATTGATAATTTTTTAAATATCAAGAAAAAAATAGCTTTTTGTCTCATTTTTTGTGTCTTTTTTTTCCAAAATGGTCATTCTGTGACCCGCGATGAGGTGTATCGCTACATCGATACCTATAAGAATGCCGCACTCATAGAGCAGCGCGAGCATGGCATCCCGGCGAGCATCACGCTGGCGCAGGGCTTGCTCGAGAGTGCTGCCGGCACCAGCAAGCTCGCTCGTGAGGGTAACAACCACTTTGGCATCAAGTGCCACCGCTCATGGCGTGGCGACAGCGTGTTCTCGGGCAAGACGTGCTATCGCAAGTACCGCTCGGCTCACGACTCCTATACCGACCACTCCAAGTTTCTGAAAGCCAAGCGTTATGAGTCGCTGTTTTCCCTTGAAATCAATGACTATCGTGGCTGGGCGCATGGCTTGAAGCGCTGCGGCTATGCCACCGACCCGCTCTATGCCGAGAAACTCATCAACATGATTGAGACCTATGGGCTTGACAAGTTTGTGGGAGAGACGCCCGTTAAGGAAGAAGAGAAGCCCAATCGCCCTAAGAAGCGTGACCGCCCGCTGCTGCGTCATCCCACCAAGCGTCGCCACAACTTAAACTACATCATGGCAGTGCTTGGCGATACCTATCAAGACATTGCCGACGAGTATAATATTAAACTCGACAAGCTTCTCGACTACAACGACTTATCAAAGAATAGCCGGCAACCCGAGGTGGGCGACATCATCTACGTTAACCGCAAGCACAGCGAGGCGCAGGGCTTGCACGAGCAGTACCGCGTGACCGACGACGGCATCACGCTGTGGCAAGTCTCACAGATGTTCGGCATCCGCCTGAAGGATTTAGCAAAAATCAACAACCTCCCCCCCGACGCCGTGCTACACAAGGGCGACTTGATAAGGCTAAAGAAAGGTGTGGAGTAGAGATGTGGTGACATAAGAAGTGATTGTTATCGTTAGCATTTGAAAAAAGGAATAAAATCTGTCAACAAATGGCTGAAAACTAAAAACTATTTCCTACCTTTGCACGTTTTTTTAGAGTGAAATGGAGAAAAACTATCTGAGCAGAGTGGTGTGGATAGTGCTTGCCTCGGTGCTGGCACTGTTGTGTATGTTCTGGTTGCCAGGCGTTTGCGTGGGCGACTGGGAGATGCGCAAGGTCGATATGCTCTCTGACCTCAGGAGCGATTCCCTGCTGTCGCAACTCGCCGCCCACGACTCGTTAGTGGCTCAGGTGGTGGCTGCCGACTCCCATCTTGCCGAGCTGGTGGATAGCCAAAAGGTGAGCGCTCCAGTGCTTGAGGGCTCACATCTCACCCACGATGTAAATGGCAACATGGTGACTGCGGAGGACTCCACTCTCACCGCTCGTGCCAAGAAAACCGTGACGCGCGATGGCGTGACCAGCATCATCGACATGAGCACTGGCGGCACTGGCGGCATGGCGGCATTTTATCGTGCCCTTGACCAAGCTGGCAACCGCCCCGTGCGCATTGCTGTGCTCGGCGACTCGTTCATCGAGGGCGACATCCTCACCGCTATGCTGCGTGAGTTGCTGCAGCAGCGCTTTGGCGGGTGTGGTGTGGGCTATGTGCCCATGACCTCGATTACTGCCAACATCCGCAACACGGTGAATCAGACCTATAGCGGGTGGAACCAATACAAAGCCGTTGACAAGCGGGGATATTCCGAAACCTACAACAACCTGACCGGCAATTATTTCACTGCTGGCCAAGGGGCGTGGGTGAACTTGGTGGGTCGAGGAGGCAACTATTCTCGCTGCGGGTCGTGCACCAGCTCCTCGTTTTACTTCTTTGGCAACACAGGCAACGGATATGTTACAGCGGTGGTCAACGGCACCGATACCACCCATTTTGCTCTTAACACCAACACCGTGATAGGTCACGCAAAAGTGACGGGTGACATACGGTCGGTGCGCTGGAGTGTTACCAACCCCGAGGGCATGGTATATTTGGGTACCTCGATGGACAGTGAAAACGGCGTCCTTGTCGATAACCTTGCCATGCGCTCGGCACGTGGCAGCCACCTGAGCAAGGTGTCGCCGCAAGTGATGAGGATGTTTAACGTAGCTCGGCACTACGACCTCGTAATACTCATGTACGGCCTCAATGTGGTGGAAGCCAACCGCAGCGGCTACACTGCTTATAGCAACTCACTCATCGCCGCTGTCAACAACATCAAGGCCAATATGCCTGGCACCAGCGTGCTGATAGTGGGATGCAGCGACCGTGAAGAACGCTCGGCGGGAGGCTGGCACACCATGAAGGGCGTGATGGGGCTCATCCAGGCGCAGAAGCGTGCCGCCATCGAGAGCGGCGTGGCATTCTGGGACCTCTACACGGCAATGGGCGGTGAGGGTAGCATTGTTGAGATGG